>NZ_MDGW01000198.1:0-3816 GCF_001712525.1 Shigella sp. FC1661 | reverse complement strand
CTGAACAGGAGGGACAGCTGATAGAAACAGAAGCCACTGGAGCACCTCAAAAACACCATCATACACTAAATCAGTAAGTTGGCAGCATCACCGGAAATATGTAAGGTAATAATTCAGCAATAATTAATTGCCAGGAGCAGATAAATAATGAAGTTGATTATTTTTATTCTCATTGTTCTGATTATTGCAGCGCTACTTATCCGGATTATCCTCAGAAGTGTAAATCAGCATTCTCCTTTGCTGATGCAATTGCATGCGGCAGGTATACGGACCGGTGATGCAGAGCGAATACTGTCCAGCGGTGAATACTGGCAACGTCAGAAGACGCTGCTGACAGAAAGGGAAGTCAGTTTTATGAAAGGACTGTTCAGAATTGTGGATATGAAGCGGTGGTATCTGTGTCCGCAGGTACGGGTCGCGGATATCGTCCAGCTGAACGGGAATATCCGGCCACGATCACGCCAGTGGTGGCAGTTATTCAGGATGGTGTCTCAGTGGCATGTTGATGTGGTTATCGTTGAGCTGCGTTCGTTCAGTATTGTTGCAGCAGTAGAGCTGGATGATGCCAGCCATTTACGACCGGAACGCAGACGCCGGGATATTCTTCTGGAAGAGGTTCTGAGGCAGGCTGGTATTCCGTTGCTCAGAAGCCACGATGCCAGAAAACTGCTGCAGATGACCGGAGAATGGCTGAATACAACAGGGGCTGATCAGCAGTCACCGGAACATCGTAGCTGACGCCTTCGCGTTGCTCAGTTGTCCAACCCCGGAAACGGGAAAAAGCAAGTTTTCCTCGCTCCCTGCGTTTCCATAACTGAAAACCATACTATTTCACAGTTTAAATCACATTAAACGACAGTAATCCCCGTTGATTTGTGCGCCAACACAGATCTTCGCCACAATTCTCAAGTCGCTGATTTCAAAAAACTGTAGTATCCTCTGCGAAACGATCCCTGTTTGAGTATTGAGGAGGCGAGATGTCGCAGACAGAAAATGCAGTGACTTCCTCATTGAGTCAAAAGCGGTTTGTGCGCAGAGGTAAGCCTATGACTGACTCTGAGAAACAAATGGCCGCTGTTGCAAGAAAACGTCTTACACACAAAGAGATAAAAGTTTTTGTCAAAAATCCTCTGAAAGATCTCATGGTTGAGTACTGCGAGAGAGAGGGGATAACACAGGCTCAGTTCGTTGAGAAAATCATCAAAGATGAACTGCAGAGACTGGATATACTAAAGTAAAGACTTTACTTTGTGGCGTAGCATGCTAGATTACTGATCGTTTAAGGAATTTTATGGCTGGCCACGCCATAAGGTGGCAGGGAACTGGTTCTGATGTAGATGTACAGGAGCCAGAAAAGCAAAAACCCCGATAATCTTCTTTAACTTTGGCGAGTCAGAAAGATTACCGGGGCCCACTTAAACCGTATAGCCAACAATCAAGCTATGCGGGGAGTATAGTTATATGCCCGGAAAAGTTCAAGACTTCTTTCTGTGCTCGCTCCTTCTGCGCATTGTAAGTGCAGGATGGTGTGACTGATCTTCAACAAACTTATTACCGCCAGGTAAAGAACCCGAATCCGGTGTTCACACCCCGTGAAGGTGCCCGGACGCTTCCGTTCTGCGGGAAACTGATGGAAAAGGCGGTGGGCTTCACCTCCCGTTTTGATTTCGCCATTCATGTGGCACATGCCCGTTCGCTTGGTCTGCGTCGGCGCATGCCACCGGTACTACGTCGCCGGGCCATTGATGCGCTGCTGCAGGGGCTGTGTTTTCACTATGACCCACTGGCCAACCGCGTCCAGTGTTCCATCACCACGCTGGCCATTGAGTGCGGACTGGCGACGGAGTCTGCTGCCGGAAAACTCTCCATCACCCGGGCCACCCGGGCCCTGACGTTCCTTGCAGAGCTGGGACTGATTACCTACCAGACGGAATATGACCCGCTTATCGGGTGCTACATTCCGACCGATATCACGTTCACATCTGCACTGTTTGCTGCCCTCGATGTATCAGAGGAGGCAGTGGCCGCCGCGCGCCGCAGTCGTGTGGAATGGGAAAACAGACAGCGCAAAAAGCAGGGGCTGGATACCCTGGGTATGGATGAACTGATGGCGAAAGCCTGGCGTTTTGTTCGTGAGCGTTTCCGCAGTTACCAGACAGAGCTTAAGTCCCGTGGAATGAAGCGTGCCCGTGCGCGTCGTGATGCGGACAGGCAGCGTCAGGATATTGTCACCCTGGTGAAACGGCAACTGACGCGTGAAATCTCGGAAGGGCGCTTCACTGCCAGTCGTGAGGCGGTAAAACGTGAAGTGGAGCGTCGTGTGAAGGAGCGCATGATTCTGTCACGTAACCGTAATTACAGCCGGCTGGCCACAGCTTCCCCCTGAAAGTGACCTCCTCAGAATAATCCGGCACGCGCCGGAGGCATTCGCACGCCTGAAGCCCGCCAGTGCACAAAAAATCAGCGCTACATACAAAAAACAACCTCATCATCCACCTTCTGGTGCATCCGGTCCCCCCTGTTTTTGATACAAAACACGCCTCACAGACGGGGAATTTTGCTTATCCACATTAAACTGCAAGGGACTTCACCATAAGGTTACAACCGTTCACGTCATAAAGCGCCAGCCGTCAGCCCTACAGGGTGCAATG
Source organism: Shigella sp. FC1661 (assembly GCF_001712525.1). Taxonomy (NCBI): domain Bacteria; kingdom Pseudomonadati; phylum Pseudomonadota; class Gammaproteobacteria; order Enterobacterales; family Enterobacteriaceae; genus Shigella; species Shigella sp. FC1661. The sequence continues at coordinate 1,165 of NZ_MDGW01000198.1, read as the reverse complement.
TATCTTTTAAACACCTGTTTATATCTCCTTTAAACTACTTAATTACATTCATTTAAAAAAAAAACCTGTTCACTGCCTGTCCTGTGGACAGACAGATATGCACCTCCCACCGCAAGCGGCGGGCCCCAACCGAAGCCGGTTTAGTTACAACATGCAAACATAAACCCCTAAAAAACCCAAGTCCGACGCAGAACTGAAACCGCAAAGCCCCTCCCTCATAACTGAAAAGCGGCCCCGCCCCGGCCCGAAGGGCGGAACAGAGTCGCTTTTAACCATGAATGTTGTAACTACATTATCATCGCTGTCAGTCCTCTGGCTGGACGTATCGAGTACACGCTCGTAAGCGGCCCTCACGGCCCGCTAACGCGGAGATACGCCCCGACTGCGGATAAACCCTTGTCGGGCTCCGACCGCGCACAGAAGCTCTGTCATGGCTAAAAACGGGTATGGCTTGGAAGCTACCGTGTTCTGTCAAGAAAAATCGCTTGAACTCCGACGTACAGCCCCCTAAGTACTGCCAGCAAGCTGTCAGCACTAAGTCCCCGATACAGCGCGGCGTAGCCGCGCTAACGGGGTTAAAAGGGCTTACCTATACTTCATCATCGCTGAAAGCCCGCATGGCCTCGCAGGGCAGGGATGGGATAGGTGAAACCTATCAATACGTACCGGCTTACGCCGGGCTTCGGCGGTGTTACTCCTGTACCATATGTAACTACATCATGCCGCCTTACATGCGCTACGCGCATATGAAGACAAATAGCCCACATCAAACGGTTTTTGGGTCTTCAGTACGCCATAGCACCAGTGCACGAGTTTTCTCATCAGCGCACCAATGGCACACATTTTGGCCTTACCTCTCAGGCATAATCGCTCATACATCGCTTTCATCAATGGGTTAAATCTCAGACCACACAACGAAGCCAGATACAGTTTCGCCCGGATTTCCGGCGGACCAATTTTTGACAGTTTCGGACCCCCTCTGACCGAGGTGCCGGAATATTTTTCAACGGGAACGACACCTAAAAATGCAGCCGCCTGTTCACGTATGGGAAATTGAAAAACTAAGCGATACCGCTGTCCGCGCCTTATGCCACGTGAGCTTTTCTGCTTTTCCCTCCACTCCGGTGTTTTCTCTCTCTGCATGGTCGATTCTTATACCGCAACA
>NZ_MDGW01000197.1:0-3869 GCF_001712525.1 Shigella sp. FC1661 | reverse complement strand
TTTACGCGTATGACAGGCTCCGGAAGACGGTTGTTGCGCACGTATTCGGTGAACGCACTATGGCGACGCTGGGGCGTCTTATGAGCTTGCTGTCACCCTTTGACGTGGTGATATGGATGACGGATGGCTGGCCACTGTATGAATCCCGCCTGAAGGGAAAGCTGCACGTAATCAGCAAGCGATATACGCAGCGAATTGAGCGGCATAACCTGAATCTGAGGCAGCACCTGGCACGGCTGGGACGGAAGTCGCTGTCGTTCTCAAAATCGGTGGAGCTGCATGACAAAGTCATCGGGCATTATCTGAACATAAAACACTATCAATAAGTTGGAGTCATTACCGGCCTCGCGTATATGTTGTTTATTGTTTTCATCTGACAACATTAACTTTTCCCACGCTTCATCTGATAATGACGCCTGTGGCGTGCAAATTTTACGTAAATCTTGTAATACCGTGGTTTTCTCTTTTGCGGACTGCAGTGAGCTAAAAGGCGACTCGGCGTATACGATGCCTGGCATAGCGAAAAAAGTGAAAATAAGCAGTAGTGTCGTTGGTTTCATGGATTCAACCTTTTACAAATGTGTATCGAATGAAGCATAAGTGTAGTTTGCTTTCATCGCTCTCATCATGCTGTACGAAACGCGCTTGCGTGGTCAGTAAGAAGTGCCAGACTTTATATTCCACTTTTATTCCTTTTTATTCTTATCGATAGCGTTTCGTTTTTTAAACCGCAGCGACCTTACCGCTATAGTCAGGTAATCATTAATAAAAGGATAAAAAAATGAAACTGACAACACATCATCTACGGACAGGGGCCGCATTATTGCTGGCCGGAATTCTGCTGGCAGGTTGCGACCAGAGTAGCAGCGATGCAAAACACATTAAAGTTGGCGTTATAAATGGCGCAGAACAAGATGTCGCGGAAGTCGCTAAAAAGGTGGCAAAAGAGAAATATGGCCTCGATGTTGAACTGGTAGGATTTAGCGGTTCGTTTCTACCGAACGATGCGACAAATCATGGCGAACTTGATGCGAATGTCTTCCAGCATCGACCCTTTCTTGAACAAGATAATCAGGCGCATGGTTATAAACAGGTAGCGGTGGGAAATACGTTTGTCTTCCCTATGGCGGGTTATTCCAAAAAAATCACAACCGTGGCGCAAATAAAAGAAGGCGCGACAGTGGCGATCCCCAACGACCCGACCAACCTTGGTCGCGCACTTTTACTGTTGCAAAAAGAGAAGCTAATTACTCTGAAAGAGGGAAAAGGGTTATTACATACCGCGCTGGATATAACCGATAATCCTCGTCATTTGCAGATTATGGAACTCGAGGGGGCGCAGCTTCCGCGCGTACTGGATGATCCCAAAGTTGATGTAGCGATTATCAGCACCACTTACATTCAGCAGACAGGGCTTTCTCCGGTGCACGACAGCGTATTTATTGAAGATAAGAATTCGCCGTATGTGAATATTTTGGTGGCACGGGAAGATAATAAGAATGCAGAAAACGTGAAGGAATTTCTGCAATCTTATCAATCACCCGAAGTCGCTAAAGCGGCAGAAACCATTTTTAACGGTGGCGCGGTGCCTGGCTGGTAATTCTCACTCATGCCGCGCCGGACGATTTATTTTTCTGGCCGGCGACGGGAATCCATTGAAATCAAAATCACCGATGACAGAATCAGCAGCGTTCCCAGCCAGTCCGGTAATGTGAACGTGATCCCCAGCAACAGCAAAGAGAGTAGCGCGCTACTTAATGGTTCTGCACAGCTCAAAATGCTGGCTTTTGGACCGCCAATTAATTGTGCTCCTTTCAGGTACAGACTAAATGTCAGGGACGTACCAATGACCACCAAATAAAAAAACGCCAGAATCAAACTGCCGTTAACGACAAAGTTTGTTCCTTGTCTGGCATAAAAAGGCAACAGAATCAGACCGCCAATCAGCATACTCCAGCCGACGACTGGTAACGTGCCATAGCGGGCAATTAGCGTTGAGGGATAGGTGGTATAGAATGCAGCAGCAAATGCCGAGGCAATGCCCCAGAACAACGCGGCAGGAGAGAGCGATAATGACGTCGGATTACCGTGTGTCACCAATAAAAAAGTCCCGACCAGCGATGTCAAAATAGCGCAGAAAACCAGAATGCCCGGGCGCGATTTACGCACCAGTGAGAACCAGGCGACGATAATCGTCGGTGAGAGGAATTGCAGCACCGTTGCCGTGGCTGCGTTCGATTTTTCGATGGTTAGCAAAAAAGTGAGCTGTACAGTTAGCGCGCCAACCACGGAAAAAATCAGCAGGCTAATGGCATCTTTATGATTGTTAATAATAGAAAAGATTTTATCGCCATGAACAAATGACAGCGTCAGTAGAATCAAACCGGCGAATATCAAACGCGTCATAGTCAAAAACTGCGACGACATCTGGCTTTGCTCCATGATGTATTGCGCGCAGACCCCTGAACTTCCCCACAACACGGCGGCAATCAGAACGTTCAGCATCCCCTTTCTGGTGGAACCCATTTTTCCCTCTGCATACTGTTTTGTCGTTTATGTATGCAGGCATGATAGCAAAAATGGCGAGGATGGCTCTGTTTGCGCCACGCCGATTTTTCTTAGCCCAGACTGGTGAGCTAAATATCTTTAATAAACAGCAGGCAAATCATCGCAATACCCAACATCCCTATCGCCAGCCAGAACAACGCATGGTAGCTCCAGATTTCAACCATAATTCCGTCAACAGAGCCGGCGATAATCCAGCCGACGCGTGAAGTATTTGCATATAACGTTGTCGCAGAGCCTATTTTTTCAGGCATCAAGTCCTGAAAATAAAGCATGCCGATACCACAGAGAATACCAAGGAAGATGGCATTTAGAATTTGCAATTCCAGCTCAACCGCCGGAGTCGTCGCCATGAGTACGCTGGCGTAAAAACACATACCACTCACGATAGCAATGAGCATTAATAGTCGCTTGCCAATACGTTTCATGTAATAGCCTGCGATTAACATCATCGGAATTTCCAGACCGGCAGCGATACCAATCATTTCTCCAGCCAGTTTATCGGTTAGATGCAGTTCATCAATAATAAATAGCGGCATATTTATCATGTAGAGATTATTCGCCGCCCACATCATTGAACAGACCACAAAAAGTAGCCGCGTATCCCGCTTCCTATGGGTGGAGGGTAAAATTTCTACGGGTTGGGTAACGACAGGAATATTTCTTTGTATTGATGGCAAAAACAACCAGACTATCAGCCCGCAAACAACAAATGCGATGGCAGCGGTGAGATACATCACTTTAAAACTAAACCTCATTGTCAGTTCATAAGCGAGCGGTGGCCCGATAACCCAGGCAAGCGAGATCTGAGCACGTAAAAATGTACTGAACATGACCGTCTCACGGCCTGTTCTGTCGGCGTGTTCACGGGCGAGGGCGAACATTTGCGGGTTTGCGGTAGAAGCAAAACTACTCAGAAGTACGCCCGTAGAGAGGAGAATGAAGTAGTTGCGATTCCACGCAAAAAGCGTGCAGGCCAGCACTCCAAATAAGCAACATAGCAGAATCAGTAATTTACGGTCGCCTTGTTTATCGGAGTGCCTTGCCAGAAATTGACTGACCAGAATTCCCATAATAGCGCTACCGGTGAAGAAAAAACCTACCATTATAGGACTAATGCCGATCAGTTAAGGATCAGTTGACCGATCCAGTGGCTGTGTAAGAATCCGGAAACGCTCACTTGTTTCCGGATTTTTTTATGCACATTGGACAGGCTCTTGATCTGGTATCCCGTTACGATTCTCTGCGTAACCCACTGACTTCTCTGGGGGATTACCTCGACCCCGAACTCATCTCTCGTTGCC
>NZ_MDGW01000196.1:0-3886 GCF_001712525.1 Shigella sp. FC1661 | reverse complement strand
TTTTTTAATATATCTCGCTCAAGGCGAGCTTCATTTAACGCCTTACGCAGTTGCAGAATTTCAGATTCCAGTTCAGCCACCGTGCGGGAACCAGGAGTACCGAGCCCTTTTCTGGCGGCGGTAACCCATTGTCCTAAAGTGCCTTCAGGAAGGGATAATCGGGAAGCGCCTTCACTGATCGAAAGTTGATTTTCAAGAACCGTTCTGACAGCTTCGGCTTTGAACTCTTTAGAGTAACGTTGGTTTTTTCTGCTCATTATTAGCTCCTTCTGATGCCATTCTATTTCAGGAAGGAGTGTCCGTTAAACTCAGGCTACCTCAGAAAGTTGATCTGACCTCTCAGTAAATATCAATACGGTTCTGGCGAGCCGCTTACGTGCAGCAGTCTTATCCGGCAGTTTAAAGGGGAGGACGGAGACCAATGAGGCACTGGAGCAGATTCAGTGCAGAGGTGACCTGCTTTATCAAACTTAATTGTGACAAAATGGCGATTGAGAAGGTGCAATTGACTTATCCGGATTCGGTCGTGGCGAGGTGGTGCCCCTGCATTCTGCTAACCGGGTTATGAGCCAGGAGTCAGCGATAGACAAAGGGACTTATCTGACCGGGCCCCCGGAAAAATGGCGGGAGAGAATGATACCTTCCTGCTGACGAGACCGGACTTTGAGATGACGAGCGATAGTGCGGCAGTGATGTACAGCCTGATCGGTAGCTGCAAAACTTAACGGAATCGAGCCGGAAACGTGGCTACGCCACGTGATCAGTGTAATCAACACCTGGCCTGCCAACCGCATGAAAGAGTTGTTGCCCTGGAACGTCACTCTCTCTGTAAACTAATTTTTACCCCACGTCCTTCACGGTGCGCTTACACTCTGGACAAGTATGTAAATGATAAGTTAAAAATAATCCGTGCATTTCCTGTGACGATATTAGTTGTTGGTAACGAAATCTCATTAGCGGATCGGAAATGCACTTAACCTAATACGTGCCACTGTTCCGCCAGGAGTTGCAGTGGCAACGTATTCTACCGTCAGTGATAGCGTTTTGTTATTATCAGAACTGATAGTTCAGCGACATCCAGTAATTTCGCTCAGGTATCACATATCCTGTTGTTGATGATCCCGTCTGGAAGTAATCACCGGCATACAGCGTACTCTTACCGGCACTGTACAGGCTCACGTCACTGTAATCCTTGTTGAGCAGGTTATTCACCGCAGCATTCAGCGTCAGGGCATCCGTCATCTTCCACGACAGACCTGCATCCACCACCGTCCAGGCTTTCAGGTATTCTCCTTTCTCATCATACACTTTCTTCTGTACAGCGCTCAGTGACGAATAATTCTGGGTGAAACGTGGTGTTTTCCCGCGATAACGGGCACCCAGCCATGATGCCACCTCTTCGGTGATCTGCCAGTTCAGTTTCGCATTCACCATGTGTTCAGGGGTATAACTCAGCGGCGCACCTTTGTTATCACCATCACGTTGTTCACTTCGGGTCCAGGTGTAATTCAGTGACAGCGTGACATCCTCTGACCACAGCGGCAATGTGCCGGCAAATTCCACACCGTGCAACCGGGCCTTTCCGCTGTTTACATAGCTATTGGTGTTATCATTTATGGAATAAGAGACAATCTTGTTGGAGAAGTCAGTCATAAAACCTGTGACATTGGCATTCAGACCGGCGGGGTTATCGTAATACACCCCAGCCTCATAACTGACGCTCTCTTCCGGCTTCAGGTCGGGGTTACCAAGTAGATTTGTTTTTCCCTGCCCGGACACACCACTAATCCCTTTATGTAGCTGCCCCATTCTGGGTGCCTTATATCCCGTGGTCACACCGCCTTTCAGCGTCCAGGCATCTGCCACATCCCAGACCAGATATGCACGCGGACTGAAGTGTCCCCCGAATTGCTCATGATGTTCATAGCGGCTGCCCGCAGTCAGCGCAAGTGCATCCGTGAGATGCCACTCATCCTCAGCAAATACCGACCAGCTTTTCTGCCGGAAAGTTTCACCTGTGCTGGCAAGGACAACTCCGTCTTTCATGGACGAGCTCTGAAACTCGCCCCCCACCGTAACCAGATGAGATTCTCCCAGAGGGGTAAGCAGTAATGAATTCAGGATAAGGTTCGATTCCTTAAGCTCCCGCGGCTGACCGGCAAGCCCCCATTTGTCGCGCTTCAGTACACTGCGTACGAGCTCACGACCTTTATTTTCTGTCTCGTTCCAGTTCAGATACGATTTCCATGTTCCGAAGGTGAAAGTATGATCATAGCCAGCTGAAATTTTGTTCCGCTCATAGCGCAGGGTCCGGTCATATCCCCCCGTCAGACTCCCCAGTTGCCCATCCCGGTTATCATAACGCTGCCGGGTGGTATCCATATCAAACCAGAGCACATCCTGCTCCGACGCCTTCCAGTCAAGACGTGCACCAAGATTATAATTCTGTGACTCCGTGGGATAAGGAATACGCGTGGCTGCTGTATCGCTCAGTGATGTGACCGATGAGCCCTGACGCTGTTGTGTGCTACCGCGTACCTGCAGGCTGACAGAATCATCCACAAGGGGGCCACTGCTCCAGAAATTAAACTGGCTGCTGTTACCCCATTTGTTGCTTTCCTGCAGATTCAGCCCTGCATTGACGGAAGAGAGCCATTTGTCTGCATTCTTTCTGGTAATGATATTCACCACACCGCCCATCGCATCAGAGCCATACAGTGTGGACATCGGCCCCCTGATAACCTCAATACGCTCAATGGCGGCCAGAGGGGGCATGAACCCGGTATTCATGGCAGAAAAACCGTTGGGAGTCACGTCACTGCTTCCGCCCTGACGAACACCATCAATCAGTATCAGCGTGTAACTGGCTGGCATTCCTCGGATGCTGATTTCCAGCCCACCGGTTTTACCCGTACCACTTTCAACATCCACACCCTCTACTGATCTCAGAGCCTCCGCCAGATCGTGGTACTGGCTGGACTGCAATTCCTCCTGGCTAATCACAGAAACACTGGCGGCTGCGTTAGTCAGCTTTTTCTCATAGCCGGATGCCGAGACAATCATCACATCCTCTGCAGTAGCTATGCTGCTGGCTGAAAATCCGAGACAGGGAATGACTACGGAAGCCAGAGTGGTTATTCGCATATTACTAATCTCCGATCATGTTAACCGGCAAGACAATACACAAATACAAACAATAATGAGAATAATTTATATTTGCCTTTTTACAAAAAATAAAGATTATTAACAAAACTAAATATAAATAACAACTGCCTCGGCATGCCAGTTAACAGCTATCCGTATGGCTTGTTCGGTTTTGCGAATAAAAAATGGTTACTGTAGAAGCGGATTTCCACCACATGTCAACCATGAATGGTCAGTGGTGCGAGACGACTGGGATGATTTGGTCGATGACTTCTTCCGGTGAATACTGATAGAAACATTGAAATATTGTAAGAGAAAGCGTTCAAAATTCTGTGGCACGTGAAAAATTCTACAGCGTCATCACTAGACTGGCCCCCTGAATCTCCAGACAACCAGTATCACTTAAATAAGTGATAGTCTTAATACTAGTTTTTAGACTAGTCATTGGAGTACAGATGATTGATGTCTTAGGGCCGGAGAAACGCAGACGGCGTACCACACAGGAAAAGATCGCAATTGTTCAGCAGAGCTTTGAACCGGGGATGACGGTCTCCCTCGTTGCCCGGCAACATGGTGTAGCAGCCAGCCAGTTATTTCTCTGGCGTAAGCAATACCAGGAAGGAAGTCTTACTGCTGTGGCCGCCGGAGAACAGGTTGTTCCTGCCTCTGAACTTGCTGCCGCCATGAAGCAGATTAAAGAACTCCAGCGCCTGCTCGGCAAGAAAACGATGGAAAATGAACT
>NZ_MDGW01000195.1:0-3890 GCF_001712525.1 Shigella sp. FC1661 | reverse complement strand
TTTTTTTGCCTTAAAAATCCCCGCGCCGAAAGCACTGTAGTAAACGTTACATAAAAAAGTTCGAAATGGAGGAATCGTCATAAAGAGATTCCAGAGCGAATCGATCATCTGGCTATTTGAGAAAGCGAAACAGTGAGCAAAAACGCGGTCTGTAAGGCTTGCAGAGGAGTAAGCCAGTATACACTCCGCTATCGCTACGTGACTGTGTCAGGGCTGCGCCCCGACACCCCAAAAAAAATTTGGCTAGGTGATTGCCAAGCGAAGCGGAGCCAATCACCTAACTCTTTTAATAGAAATAGAAGCAAAATAGGAAAAAAAAAACTTAACTATATGATTTATATAGAATAGAGCATTTTCAATAGTGCTCATGGGGTGAGCCTAATAGTGCTCATGAGCTATGAGCACTATTGAGTTGGTGTGAATCATTTTTGATTCAACATGCATCATGCTAAAATGACGCAACTTGAATCATGCTAAAATGACGCAACTTGAATCATGCTTGAGCACTATTAGGCTCATGGGGTGAGCACTTTATGACAGACGACGAGAAGAAGATTCAAACGCTGGAACAGCAGCTTTCACAAGCAAGATCATTACTTAGTCATACGATGGATACACTCCAAGAGGAACGGTACTTAGCATCGCTCAGAAAAAACCGCGTAACAGGTGGTTATTACATGATGAGCAGAGCAGCAGAAAAAAACTTAAGAGCCTTGCAAACCGCAAATCCAGCGGCAGCACTGGTATTTAGTGTGATCCGTGAAAACATGCAGATTGGAACCAATGCCGTAGCCATCAGTAACACAGCGTTCTGCAAGATTATTGGTAAATCACGGGCTACTGTGACTAGAGCGATCAAACACTTGGCTGATCATAACTACGTTCAGATTGTGAAGGTCGGCACGACAAACACTTACGTGGTCAATGAGCAAGTAGCGTTTGCAGGCAGCCGTGGTCAGCGGAAAGCAGTATTTTCGGCAACTGTTGTTGCTCATGAATGTGAGCAAGACGAAGGTTGGGAGCAGGTTAAGAAGCTAAAAGCCATACCTGTCATCTGTGAGGATGAAAGACCTGTCATTGGTTGTGATGATCTTCCACCTCCAGACCAGCAAGACCTAGAGTTGAACTAATCCAAATTGAGCTAGCGGCAGGCGGACAATCAGGGGCTGCGTGTTAACGTTCTGACCATGATTGTCTATCCTGCATTGCTCTTTTGCCGCCTCAAATCCCTTGCGTGTTTTTGCTCCCCGATCTCCAGAACGACCGAGCCGCCACGGTTCCGGCAGCGCCTTGAGCGCAACCGGAAACCGTCTGGGGAGAACCCCAGACCCCATCGCTGTAACACCGACGGTCTACGATCACCTACCAACCGAGTGGCTGCCTGTACCGTGCAAATGGGCTTTGCAGGGGGCTGGCGCGGTTCCAGGCGACCTGAAAGCCCCTGGTTAGGGGTATCGGCGCGCCTGACCTCCTGAAACGCTCTGTAATCGTTTTTCGCGCCTTCCATGCCCTGACGGGCATTTAAAACCCGTTTCGTGTGTCTGAGAGCTACTGAGCGCGTTTGAAGGGCTATCTGACGACTCATCCCCGAAAGAACAACAACGGGATCACCGACAACATGCGAGAGATTATACCGCTCGCCGCAGCCCCAGCGACCGAACGTAGTGAGCGAGTGGGCGAGGAAGCGGAAGAGAACCGGAAGTTACATTGAGCACTTACGCACTGATGCGGGGTGTCGGGGTGAAGCCCTGACCAGGTGGGGAATGTCTGAGTGTGCGTGCGCGGTCCGACATTCCCACATCCTGTCCCGAAATCAGGATTGTTTTTCAGGCACAACTACGGCAAATTCAGCGTTGTTACGGGTTTGTCCAGCCCGTAGCTAGCCGATAAAAATAATATTGGTTACTCCACAATAATTCCTCTTCATACCCCTGACGTTTCAGGGTTTTTTTGCCTTAAAAATCCCCGCGCCGAAAGCACTGTAGTAAACGTTACATAAAAAAGTTCGAAATGGAGGAATCGTCATAAAGAGATTCCAGAGCGAATCGATCATCTGGCTATTTGAGAAAGCGAAACAGTGAGCAAAAACGCGGTCTGTAAGGCTTGCAGAGGAGTAAGCCAGTATACACTCCGCTATCGCTACGTGACTGTGTCAGGGCTGCGCCCCGACACCCCAAAAAAAATTTGGCTAGGTGATTGCCAAGCGAAGCGGAGCCAATCACCTAACTCTTTTAATAGAAATAGAAGCAAAATAGGAAAAAAAAAACTTAACTATATGATTTATATAGAATAGAGCATTTTCAATAGTGCTCATGGGGTGAGCCTAATAGTGCTCATGAGCTATGAGCACTATTGAGTTGGTGTGAATCATTTTTGATTCAACATGCATCATGCTAAAATGACGCAACTTGAATCATGCTAAAATGACGCAACTTGAATCATGCTTGAGCACTATTAGGCTCATGGGGTGAGCACTTTATGACAGACGACGAGAAGAAGATTCAAACGCTGGAACAGCAGCTTTCACAAGCAAGATCATTACTTAGTCATACGATGGATACACTCCAAGAGGAACGGTACTTAGCATCGCTCAGAAAAAACCGCGTAACAGGTGGTTATTACATGATGAGCAGAGCAGCAGAAAAAAACTTAAGAGCCTTGCAAACCGCAAATCCAGCGGCAGCACTGGTATTTAGTGTGATCCGTGAAAACATGCAGATTGGAACCAATGCCGTAGCCATCAGTAACACAGCGTTCTGCAAGATTATTGGTAAATCACGGGCTACTGTGACTAGAGCGATCAAACACTTGGCTGATCATAACTACGTTCAGATTGTGAAGGTCGGCACGACAAACACTTACGTGGTCAATGAGCAAGTAGCGTTTGCAGGCAGCCGTGGTCAGCGGAAAGCAGTATTTTCGGCAACTGTTGTTGCTCATGAATGTGAGCAAGACGAAGGTTGGGAGCAGGTTAAGAAGCTAAAAGCCATACCTGTCATCTGTGAGGATGAAAGACCTGTCATTGGTTGTGATGATCTTCCACCTCCAGACCAGCAAGACCTAGAGTTGAACTAATCCAAATTGAGCTAGCGGCAGGCGGACAATCAGGGGCTGCGTGTTAACGTTCTGACCATGATTGTCTATCCTGCATTGCTCTTTTGCCGCCTCAAATCCCTTGCGTGTTTTTGCTCCCCGATCTCCAGAACGACCGAGCCGCCACGGTTCCGGCAGCGCCTTGAGCGCAACCGGAAACCGTCTGGGGAGAACCCCAGACCCCATCGCTGTAACACCGACGGTCTACGATCACCTACCAACCGAGTGGCTGCCTGTACCGTGCAAATGGGCTTTGCAGGGGGCTGGCGCGGTTCCAGGCGACCTGAAAGCCCCTGGTTAGGGGTATCGGCGCGCCTGACCTCCTGAAACGCTCTGTAATCGTTTTTCGCGCCTTCCATGCCCTGACGGGCATTTAAAACCCGTTTCGTGTGTCTGAGAGCTACTGAGCGCGTTTGAAGGGCTATCTGACGACTCATCCCCGAAAGAACAACAACGGGATCACCGACAACATGCGAGAGATTATACCGCTCGCCGCAGCCCCAGCGACCGAACGTAGTGAGCGAGTGGGCGAGGAAGCGGAAGAGAACCGGAAGTTACATTGAGCACTTACGCACTGATGCGGGGTGTCGGGGTGAAGCCCTGACCAGGTGGGGAATGTCTGAGTGTGCGTGCGCGGTCCGACATTCCCACATCCTGTCCCGAAATCAGGATTGTTTTTCAGGCACAACTACGGCAAATTCAGCGTTGTTACGGGTTTGTCCAGCCCGTAGCTAGCCGATAAAAATAATATTGGTTACTCCACAATAATTCCTCTTCATACCCCTGACGTTTCAGGG
>NZ_MDGW01000194.1:0-3941 GCF_001712525.1 Shigella sp. FC1661 | reverse complement strand
GTTCAGGGAGTCTGACATCAAGAGCGCGGTAGCCTTTTTTAATATTTCATTCTCCATTTCAATGCGTTGTAGCTTTTTCCTCAGCTTACGTATTTTGATTTGTTCTGGTGTTATCGGAGAGGCTTTTGGTGTTTTGCCCTGACGCTCATCACGCAGTTGTTTGACCCATCTTGTCATTGTGGAAAGGCCAACATCCATAGCTTTGGCGGCATCTGCCACCGTGTATTTCTGGTCAACAACCAGTTGAGCGGATTCGCGTTTAAACTCTGCGCTAAAATTTCTTTTTTTCATTGGAGCACCTGTGTTGTTCTGAGGTGAGCATATCACCTCTGTTCAGGTGGCCAAATTCAGTGTGCCACTTCATCCCCAGCCGGGAGGTAAATCCTCAACTGAAATAATTTCCGGCTCACTAATAAAGAATCGCCAGTCGCCCATGCCAAGTGAGGGATTTTTACGGAAACGCTTTTTTCTATCTGCCAACAAGTCAGCACGAGAACACTTCGCCTCTATCAGGCATGATGCTGAATTTCTGAATCCCATAGCATCTGGCTGTTCTCCGGTACTGGTTACAGCAACAAAGCGGTCATGAAAGCAAACCTTGAACCCGTTGCGCTTAAGGAACTTGTACGCAATCTGACAGAGTTCGTGGTGTGTTAACGCCATATCACTCTCCTTTGATGCGAATGTCAGCGACGCGTAATGCGTGTTCTAGGTCAATCAGGTAAAGCCAACTGCCATTTTCTTTAGGTATCATGACTTGTCGCTCATATGCATTTATCGGGTGTCCATATCGAAGGTCGTAGCGAGTCGGTAATTGAACTTCCCGCGCTTCCAGTTCAGCAATACGCTTGCACCCATCAGAGATAACTCCCTCGTAATACTCGCGCTGCTCGTTGAGTTTTGATTTTGCTGCTTCAAGCTCAACGCGCAGCTTCCCAACCGTAAGCGCAATATCCTCGTTCTCCTGGTCGCGGCGTTTGATGTATTGCTGGTTTCTTTCCCGTTCATCCAGTAGTGCCAGCACGGTTTCTGGTCCGGTCAGAAATTTGAAGGCATTGAGCGCATCAATATCCACACCGTAATCTTTAAGTTCCTGTTCACTTAACAAATCATCATCAACTGGCAACATTAACAGGCGTTCCATTGCTGGAATTGCACGTTCCGCCACCTCACGCAGTGCCTGGTAATTAATTTCGCTCACTGATTGCCTCCTTTGCGAAGCTGGGCAGCAAAGTCAACTAACCACTCAGTCATTTCAACCTTCCCTACCAGGTCTGAACTAGGGTGCATACAGCAATCACTCTGCGCCGCTTTGAAATCCTTACACTCATATTCTTGGGCCACCAGATTTTTTGCAGCTTCTATAGCAGCATCCACCCCCTGCGCCCGGACTTCAGCCAGGAAAGCATCAGTGGTTGGCGTTTCAGGTATCTGTCTCCTCATCCGTTCTATTGCATGATTGAACCCGAAGTCTTCCGCGAGAGATACGTCATCCATATTGTCATTGTCATCCTCAATATCCCGTGATTCTGGAATTGCAGACTTTATTCCCGCATTCTCCGCTGCCAGCGCCGCGCACTTGGCTTCAAGAGCGGCAACCACTTCCTGATGGTCTTTGTACTTAACGTATGAGCCGGAGATGTCATCACCTTCGGTGTTTAGCCATGCGTCATTGCAATTCACTGCGTAGGTTCTGATGCTGATGCTCTCCCGCCCCTGACAGACGCCAGGCCAGTCAATAAAGTATCCGCAATGCCTACCCTCAGACGTGCGCGCAGGATAAATGCCGTTATGACCCGGCAAAATATATGCTACCCATTCATCTTGCGTTGCCTGTTCCGCCGCCTCGCGCAGTGCCTGATAGTCAATCTTGCTCACTGGCAGCCTCCTTTGCCGGGATTTCTAACTTTTGAGTGGTTGTATCAAATTCAAACAACTTAACCACGTCATCAAACAGGACATAATCACCATCAGGATCTTCAGTCATATCTGCGCCACAATCCTGACCGCACGAGTCGCAACCATCCATATCAAGCTCGTATCGCTTCAGGTTTGCGATATTTGATAAATTCAGCGCCAGTACAGCCAGGTCATAAACCTCTTCGGCAGTGACATCGCTGTTCAGTCCCATTTCATGGCGATATATGATTTTTTCTACTCGTTGTTTTGTGATCGTCATTTTTCTCTTCACTCCGATATACAAGGATTACTACACCCCCTCTGCTGATTGCGCGAGCTGGATCCCCTGGTTCCATGCCGTCAATTCCGAAGGCTTCGGAAAACGCATTCATTGCCTTCTGGCGTTCATCCTGCTTACGGCGTTTATTCCATTTTTTCAGGAACAACAGCGACAGCCACCGTCCGCTGCAGAACACGATGTAAAAATAACCAAGGAGCGCCAGGCCGACATTCAGGGCCGTTTCTATGGTTAGTTGTGAGTCAGTTGCCATTTCTTACCTGTTTAAGTAACTGGTTGAACATAACACTTAGGGGATTGCTGTATCCAAACGGCAGATTGTTTACGCAGTACAGAATCATTTTGTTTTTTTCTCCAGTTCGTACTATTAACCCATTCCACAATAACCGTGATAATTTATTACTGATAGAAGTTGCGCTTCTTCCAAGTGCGAGGGATATATCTTCTCTACTGCAATCTGGATTTTCCTGGATATACTCGATAACGGTCATGTGGTCCCTTTTACTTAATATCTGTTTCGGATTGCATGCCATGAGTATTCATTTCGTTAATAATTTCATCCAGAAGGATTTCAAGCCCTTCTCGACCCATATCTGAAAGAATGAAACCTTTATCAGGGGAAGTAGTGAGCATTTTCTGATAAAGAAACAGCGCTCTTCCCATTCCTTCAGCTTCGCCGTATTTTTGAATTAAATTCCATTCAATATACTGTTGTAAGGCAAATCGAATGGGGCCGGGATATATCGTCATAAACCCATACATCCCGTTATATACCACGGCGTGTTCAGTTGTTCCGTGTTCATTCAGGATATCAATTGTGCCGTTCTTGTCTTCTTCTTCGTTGATGAATGTCGTCACATACAACCATCGCCACTGAGCAACCTTCATCTCAACCGGAAGTTTACCCAGTAATCCTGCTTCGTCGGCTTGCGCCAGACACTGAAGGATACGTAAACCTCGCACATTAGGAGTATCGAATTCTCCGGCATCCAGACGACGTATGGCGTCGTGATAATCAATCGTCATACTGCCAGTTCGTATACCATTGGCTGTTGCTTCAGCCTGGAATTCATCGTATTGCATGATATTTATTCCTCATCTTCATCTTCATCTTCATCTGCTGGTGCAATAACGTCATATCCTGCCTTTTCTGCAATAAACAGGAATGTTGAAAGAGTTCCTACAAGTTCATCGTCATGAACATGGCGAATGAATATTACTTTCCCGTTTTTGATGGTCAGCAATATTCTGGTTTGTTCGTGTTCTGCTGTTTTCTGATGCATTATTATCTCCCGTATGCTTTACGCAGAAATAAGCAGGCAATATGCATGTAATTTTCACCGTATTGTGCAATAAGGCAGGCGGTTAGACTGGCCCCCTGAATCTCCAGACAACCAGTATCACTTAAATAAGTGATAGTCTTAATACTAGTTTTTAGACTAGTCATTGGAGTACAGATGATTGATGTCTTAGGGCCGGAGAAACGCAGACGGCGTACCACACAGGAAAAGATCGCAATTGTTCAGCAGAGCTTTGAACCGGGGATGACGGTCTCCCTCGTTGCCCGGCAACATGGTGTAGCAGCCAGCCAGTTATTTCTCTGGCGTAAGCAATACCAGGAAGGAAGTCTTACTGCTGTGGCCGCCGGAGAACAGGTTGTTCCTGCCTCTGAACTTGCTGCCGCCATGAAGCAGATTAAAGAACTCCAGCGCCTGCTCGGCAAGAAAACGATGGAAAATGAACT
>NZ_MDGW01000193.1:0-3980 GCF_001712525.1 Shigella sp. FC1661 | reverse complement strand
CTTTCTGTTCCATAACAGGTGTCCACTAGTTGAAAAGGTGGGCACCTACGTTACCAATACAGGCTTAATGGCTACATACGGCGGTCAGTTTACGCTTACGTCCTAAAGTGCCTTCAGGAACAGATAATCGGGAAGCGCCTTCACTGATCGAAAGCTGATTTTCAGGAACCGTTTTGACGGCTTCGGCTTTAAACTCCGTAGAGTAACGTTGGGTTTTTCTGCTCATTATTGGCTCCTTCTGATGCCATTCTATTTCAGGAAGGAGTGTCCGTTAAACTCAGGCTACCTCAGATAAGCTTGATACAACTGGTCTGGTATATACAGTTTCTTTGAGTGCGGTTACGTCCACAGAGGTAACGGTAAAAGTAACCCCTTGTCGGGACCACTCCGACCGCGCACAGAGGCATTTTCATCGCTGACAGGCCGCATTGCCTCGCAGGGCTGGAGGAGGATCGGTGATATCCGGACGACCGTACCGGCTTACGCCGGGCTTCGGCGGTTTTACTCCTCTGCCATGTGCAACAACGGAGTGCCGCCTTACATGCCGCTGGCGCGGCATATCCTGGTAACATTTTTGTTGATACCACCTTCCGGCCTTATCCTGACCAGTGGGCTTTCCTGGCATCGATGATACCGATGAACGCGCATGATATTGAGCCGACGATATTACGGGCAACTGGAAATACTCACCCTCTGGATGTGACCTTTATCCATGAAGAAGATTTGGCCATACCATGGAAACCTGAACAATCATCAGTTTACGCCCATGTAAACCCCTACGGGATATTTGAACTCGATATGGAAACAAGGTTGCCAATCGAGGTGGTTGCCTGAAAGTTGGCAGTTACCCGGTCACTACACCTTGTTGGAGTGAACATATCAAAAACAGGTAATTACACAATTTAAATTACAGTCTCATAAAAAATGATTAAATCTATTTATTATTTCAATAAACGTTTTTTTCATCTTCTTTGAAAATTGTTCTGCTATAGTATCCGGTTCCAGATTGTTCTCTTTTATTATTCTACAATACTCTAATATTGTTTCTTTGTCTCTATTTACTACAGATGCAAATACACCAGGAATACCATCTTTATTAGTTGCGGACAGCATTTCGACCAATCGTCTTGTGGTAAAACTATAGTTTTTTAGAATATTACAAAAGGCACGTATTGTTTCGGTATGGCCATTATAAAATGCCATAAAAAGTCCTGATGTACCGTTGGGATTTTTTATCCATAATAATTCATCTATATATTCCTGGTGAGGGGGGAGTATTTTTAGTATATCTCCATACGCCATAATGGCCTTTGTGTGCCCATTTTGAAGTGCCATAAACAACCCATGCTTTACTTTCAATAATTCTTTAATTTGTTCACTACTAAGCATTTTCTTATTAAGCAGACTTCCGAACATACGAATACTATCTGCATGTCCATTCTGCAATGCAAAAAATAACCCAGGTAAATCATGGCTGTCTTTCGCAGCTAATAGATATAATCTCTTATCGGAAGTTAACGGGGTTTTAAAGACTATTTCCCCATAGGCTTTTATTGTGTCTACATGTCCGTTCATAAAAGACATGCATAAACCCGGCACATTGTTTGCCCCTACCGCAGCAAGCAATGTAAGTATTGTTTCTTGACTAAGATTGCACATATTTAATATCTTACCATATACTTGAATAATGTCTGAACATCCGTTTTGAAGTGCTATATAAAATGCAGGAGTACCATCAGAGCTTCTCGTGGCCAGAAGGTTCACCAGTTTAGATTGAGAAATTTCACCATTTTTGTATTTTTCCATCAGTATAAATAATACTTCTGTCAGATTCTTTGTTATCGCATGATATATAACTCTGGAATTGATCAATTCATCTGGTAAAAGTTTCACTGTGTTTGTTAGAGGGGAATTATGCCTATCTTCAAATATTACCTGCCCGGGTTGCTCCAGACCATAAATTTTCCAATAAAAATCATCAAAAAAATCCTTAGCGGATAATTGACTCAGTTCGAAATGGCTATCACAAGTAAATACAGTACGTTTATGAGTAACAGTTCGATTAGGATCGAAAAACTGAACAACCCATTTTTCACTTTCTTGTACGCGCTTTATTTTCAACCCTAACGCCATTTGGTGGTTTAATGTGCATGCTGATAATGTTCTGACAAAGTCTCCATTTTTTTTCATGTTATAAAAAAAATTAGTAATAACTGTTCCCCACTTTTTATTTTCCACAAAATAAATATAAGCTGGTGATTTTGAAAAATCTTCCGTTTTTTCCAAACATACATTTTTTGCAATAGCATCAGGGGTGCTAAGAAGCTGATAGTTTACCTTCCCATTTGTTTCCATAAAATTCATTTCCCAATAGGAAGCTAGGTGACGGCAAACTATTTGTCTTCCATATATATCTTTTGCCACTCCATTTATATTTACCTTCACATTTCTCTTTTCTGAAAAATAAGGTGCTGTTTTATTCTTAAACTGAATTAGTTCACTGGAGTTTGAGACCCTCATAATAGAACTTGTTATTGTTCTATTATCTCTGTTAACAGACATATCTGTTGATAACGAATTTTTTGTTGAAAATATACTAGATGAAAATGTTTTATTTAACGGCATAGAAGACAACCATAGAGATGTTATAATACTATTAGATTGCAGTTACTAATAGTAAAAGCCTCCTTACAAGGAGGTAGCTTATTCAGAATGCTCCTATAAGATAGCGAGCTCGTCAACGATACAGATGATCTGATTATATAGTGCAAAAGGAGAACAGGAAAATAGGCACTGGAAAAGATGAAGGCCTGATGGGAGCATTAACTAATGCAAAATCCGACAGGTTAATATCCCGAAAAGCAATCAAACGACTCAAACAGGAGATGCACGCTGAAGTGGTGGACAACTGTTCGGATTTCAGATGAGTAGCTCAGCAGTTTATGAGCCGAATGCTCTGTCACGGTCAGGAATCAGGCTGCATACGCTGTGCCAAATCTAATCGTAGTTATTCTAACCAGTTTTCAAGCTACAAGGTGGTGTAGCTGGCATCTTCTCTACTCTATCATCAAACGATAAAATGGTTCCTCTCGTAACATTTGCTCTTGCCTTTCACTTCCATCTCGATCGCTTCGTAGTTCATTACGATAGCTGACATATTTCCAGTCTTCAGGTCTAACATCTGACGCCGGATACTCCCCGGGAGCGATTTTGCTTCTTAATAGATTAGACTCGAGACACATTATAAATTGTCGTATTTTATGAAGTAATAAAGCACTATATTGCGAGCATTCCTGATCTGATTTTACATATAGCGTAAACTGAGCTCCTATCCCCACACGAGATTGCTGAGAAACTCGATTCATATCAGTTATCTTCCATTTATCTATAGGACTGTCCTCTGAAAATAATAAACCAGACAAAATTTGGAATGCCAGAGGAACTTGCTCCCTAGCTATACTAATATGAAACTTGTCCCCAACAAAATCCCCCTTACTCTGAGGATTTTCACGACATGCATGAATAAACACATCTCCACTATGGTTCACAATCTGGAATCCTTGGTACATGACAGAAAAAAATTGACATATATCAGAGTAAGTTGGCACGTTCGATGCTACTTTGAAATAGTACGCTGGGTATTGCCGTATTTGGTTGTACAATATATTGAAGTTATTTTTCAATCTTTCATTCGCAGAAAGCATCTGCGGTATTTCAGACCTCACAACATTCAAAGAATCTAAATTTAGTTTTAGACAGGGCTTTTTTATGGGCATAGAAAACGTCCTCTATAAAATAGATATATTATCTTATATTGATTGTTTATCATCTTTTATAAAACGATACATTATATGTAATGTATGTAAGCGTAAGGGTCTTCTCCGATCATGGTGGGAAGGCTTAGAACGCCATATTCAGTTTCCCATAGTGGAACATCACTCCCAGCTTAAAGCGCTCCCGGTTGCGGTAGCCCTTGGCTT
>NZ_MDGW01000192.1:0-4040 GCF_001712525.1 Shigella sp. FC1661 | reverse complement strand
AAGTTGATTTTCAGGAACCGTTCTGACAGCTTCGGCTTTGAACTCTTTAGAGTAACGTTGGTTTTTTCTGCTCATTATTAGCTCCTTCTGATGCCATTCTATTTCAGGAAGGAGTGTCCGTTAAACTCAGGCTACCTCAGCATTTATAGACTCCCGCGCGTATAAAGTATTCATGATAGAAAAATGTGAAAACAAGATTCCGTTTGAATCAGTAAGCTGTTTGTATAGACGACAGTAGGGGGATGTTTTCTACTCATTTCAATGTAGATGCCAGCAAAAAGAAGTAAATATTAAGGATAATGTTGTAAACCTGGAGAGTATGAGAAGATCTTGCGTACTGTCAGAGAGTTGATTTCTCTGACAGTACGTGCTGCGTGCAAAATCACTACATCAAATAAACCAGCCAAATCTCATAGAGATAAGAGTAAACAAACCAACAGCAGCAAAGACATTTATCAGTACTACAGTTCTACTGGAAACATTCATTTTTGCCACCTTTTATCATTGCCCCTATGTGTATAGTACGGATTAAGAAAATCCGCAATAATACTCATTCTGAAGATGGATAAGGGCAAGTTGCTGTTTGATGATTTTTTCTCAAACTGGTGAAAAAACTTGATGCACGTCAAAAAATGACGCATATTTGCGCGCGTTTTATTCATCTGGCTGGACGCCCGTACATGTCTCTCTATCAACATATGCTTGTTTTTTTATGCGGTTATGGCAGCAATCGCATTTCTTATCACCTGGTTTCTTTCTCACGATAAGAAACGCATCCGTTTCTTAAGCGCCTTTCTGGTGGGGGCAACATGGCCGATGAGTTTCCCGGTGGCGCTGTTGTTTTCACTGTTTTAAATCTTACTCACTGGCTTGACGGCACCACGCAGACTTATATCATTTGGATGAATCGATAAATTTCACAAGTGGTTAAGGAGAAAGTATGTCGCATCTGGATGAAGTCATCGCGCGCGTGGATGCCGCGATTGAAGAGAGCGTCATTGCCCATATGAACGAATTATTAATCGCCCTGAGCGATGACGCGGAGTTAAGTCGGGAAGATCGCTACACCCAGCAGCAGCGTTTGCGCACCGCTATTGCTCATCACGGTCGCAAGCATAAAGAAGATATGGAAGCGCGCCACGAACAGTTAACCAAAGGCGGCACCATCCTCTGATTAAAATGAGCGTCTGGCTACCAACCAGGCGCCAACCACAAGTAAAATTGCGCCACAAATTGGGCTGAACAACGCCCGTAGTGGTACGCCATGACTGCGGAAGATATCCAGCATCAGACCGCCAATTAGCTGGCTGGCGACCAGTACTGCAATAGTTGTCGCCGCTCCCACATTCTGATATCCGCTGATACTGGCGAAGACAAAAAACGATCCCAGCAAGCCGGGTATAAGTGTCCACCAGCGCACGCTGGACACCAGTTCGCCAAACCCCGCCATGCCTTGTTTAAACCATAAAATAGAAACAAAGAGCACAATCCCCACCAGTGAGTTCAGCAACATGGCGATGAGAATGGTAGAGGAGGTCTGGGTGATGCGCACCATCAGCGTGTTCTGGACTACCAGACCAATTCCGGCGGCAATCAAAAAAGCAAGGGTGAGCGACTGATTCATCCAATCGCGTCCGGTTCAGTGCGTTCGTCGAGTTGCAACTGCATAAATGTCAGATCCAGCCAGCGCCCAAATTTAGTGCCCACCTGCGGCATTTGTGCGGTGACGACAAATCCCAGCGAATGGTGCAGATGCAGCGAGGCCTGATTTTGCGATTCGATCCCGGCGACCATGACATGCTTCCCGCTATCCCGCGCTTCATCAATCAATCGGCTTAACAATTTACGCCCCAGACCTTTGCCCTGATGATCGGGATGGACATAAACCGAATGTTCCACGGTATGGCGAAAACCATCGAAACTACGCCAGTCGCCAAACGAGGCATATCCCGTCACTACGCCATCTTCTTCACTTACCAGCACCGGATAACCTGCTATGGTCCGCGCTTCAAACCAGGCAATGCGGTTATCTGCATCAACCGTTTGGTCATTCCAGATAGCCGCCGTATACAACACGGCGTGGTTATAAATTTCCGCAATGGCAGCACAATCGGCTTTGCGGGCAAAACGGATGGACATGTCTGGCCTCGATAAAATAATGATGATGATGTTATCAATACTATCGAAAACAGCCCGAAGCAACGGATTCCTCGATGAAATTATTGCGTGTTGCAGAGGGGATGTGACGGCTGCAAACAAAACCAATCCCGTGAGCCTGCTACTATTGATGGATTCATGCCAAAAGCACAGGAGAGCATTATGGGGCAACAAAAGCAGCGTAATCGACGTTGGGTTCTGGCCTCGCGTCCACATGGCGCACCGGTTCCGGAGAATTTCCGTCTTGAAGAAGATGATGTCGCCACACCGGGTGAAGGACAGGTGTTACTGCGCACAGTTTATTTGTCCCTGGACCCGTATATGCGTGGACGTATGAGCGATGAGCCATCTTATTCACCGCCTGTTGATATTGGCGGCGTGATGGTCGGCGGCACGGTGAGCCATGTTGTGGAGTCGAATCATCCTGATTATCAGCCTGGCGACTGGGTGCTGGGCTACAGTGGATGGCAGGACTATGACATATCCAGTGGTGATGATCTGGTGAAACTTGGCGATCATCCGCAAAATCCATCGTGGTCGCTGGGTGTGCTGGGGATGCCAGGCTTTACCGCTTATATGGGGCTGCTGGATATCGGTCAGCCTAAAGAGGGCGAAACGTTGGTGGTAGCTGCGGCGACAGGTCCTGTGGGAGCAACGGTGGGGCAAATCGGCAAACTTAAAGGTTGCAGGGTGGTGGGGGGTGCCGGTGGTGCGGAAAAATGCCGCCATGCTATCGAGGTGCTGGGCTTCGATGTTTGTCTTGATCACCACGCGGGTGATTTTGCCGAACAACTGGTGAAAGCGTGCCCAAAAGGTATTGATATCTATTATGAAAACGTGGGCGGTAAGGTATTTGATGCAGTGCTACCATTACTTAATACATCTGCGCGCATTCCCGTTTGTGGCTTAGTGAGCAGCTATAACGCTACAGAGCTACCACCCGGTCCGGATCGTTTACCCCTGTTGATGGCAACGGTGCTGAAAAAACGTATTCGCTTGCAAGGGTTTATTATCGCTCAGGATTATGGTCACCGCATCCATGAGTTTCAGAAGGAGATGGGGCAATGGGTGAAAGAGGATAAAATCCACTACCACGAAGATATTACTGATGGTTTAGAGAATGCGCCACAGACGTTTATCGGCCTGCTGAAGGGTAAAAACTTCGGCAAAGTGGTGATCCGCGTCGCGGGTGATGATTAAAGTTTCAACGGCGGCGTAAGCCGCCATAAAAATCCAGGCAAAAAGCTTATTTTCAGCTTTAATTAACTAACCACGTCATTGTTCTGCTGCTAATAACAACAAAGGTGGGTGGTTTATGATTATTCACTTTAATACACCAGGTGAACTCCTTCTGCCGTGCAGGCAGGGTTGGACAGAAAACACGCGAAGGAATTAAAATGCCTGGAATGGGAAAAATGAAACATGTCAGTTTGACTCTGCAGGTTGAGAACGACCTGAAACATCAGCTTAGTATTGGCGCATTAAAACCTGGCGCACGCCTGATTACTAAAAATCTGGCGGAGCAATTAGGTATGAGTATTACACCTGTGCGTGAAGCATTATTACGTCTGGTTTCGGTGAATGCGCTTTCTGTCGCACCTGCACAAGCATTTACAGTTCCGGAAGTGGGGAAACGTCAATTAGACGAAATCAATCGGATCCGCTACGAACTGGGTAATGCTGCCAACTTACTGATTTAGTGTATGATGGTGATTTTAAGGTGCTTGCGTGGCTTCCATTTCCATCAGATGTCCTTCCTGCTCCGCTACTGAAGGCGTGGTGCGTAACGGCAAAAGCACTGCCGGACATCAGCGCTATCTCTGCTCTCATTGCCGTAAAACATGGCAACTACAGTTCACTTACACCGCCTCTCAGCCCGGTAC
>NZ_MDGW01000191.1:0-4058 GCF_001712525.1 Shigella sp. FC1661 | reverse complement strand
CTCTTTAGAGTAACGTTGGTTTTTTCTGCTCATTATTAGCTCCTTCTGATGCCATTCTATTTCAGGAAGGAGTGTCCGTTAAACTCAGGCTACCTCACTAAGCGGTTCTTATTTCTCCGGTCTCAGGGTCGGTAATGCCAACAGTAAGTCCACAGTAATCAACGAAGAGTTTTTTGAACCGCCCCGGAAATCCTGGAGACTAAACGCCCTGAGAAAGAGGTAAACAGAATGACTAAAAATACACGTTTTTCCCCCGAAGTCCGTCAACGGGCAGTTCGTATGGTTCTGGAAAGTCAGGGCGAATATGACTCACAATGGGTGGCAATTTTTAGCCATGAAAACGTAATCAACTCGGTGAACCAATTCAAAAAATATACTTTATACCTGCGGAAGTGAGAAAACCAATATATTCAATACTTGCACTATTTTTAATGGTGCCAGATATATTGGTACTTTGCTCATAAAGAGATGTATCACCTTTTTTATTAGAAATGTAATTTCTGGAGCCTTCTATATAAAATTTTGCACTGGGGGTGACATAGTATCCAATATTCGCAGCAACAGAGCAGTAATTTTGGTTTTTTATTTCATCTTTAAAAATTGTCTCAGTCTGATAGTGTTTATCTGTATCAGATGAACGAACCCAACCACTATATTTCAGTTCTGCTCCAAACTCAAAATTCTCATGGCGGTAATTAGCAGTTAATCCAATATAAGGTATTTTGAAGAGCTGTTTGTAACCTATTGTTCTTTCACCACTAGGATGTGCCCCTTTTTTATTCCTGTTCCCCCCGTTTTCACTATAAATATAACTCCCTCCCATTGCATTAAAACTGTAACGACTCTCTTGGTAACCTGCTATTAGTCCAAGTCGATAATCCAAATTATTTAATAACCAACCTTTAAGATTCAGCTCGAATTCGTTAGCATCACGGAGATGCGTATTGGGATGCCAGCTCTGGTCGGTCCATACCTGAGGGGTATTGGAATTGTTCCAGTCTTTATCAACCATGCTTGCTTTCTGGTTACCTAAAGTAGTCCAACCGGAAACTCCGAAAGACACTTTTGGAATTAGCTTCCAATCGATGCCACCTCTAACAATAGTCGCATTACTGTATTTCCAGTCCAGTTGACTAATTTTTCTCCCCCCTTCCTTGGGATGATAAACGCGTTCTTTTGTTTTGCCACTCAGAGATCCTAGACTAATATCCGTACTGATGTTATCCGGTATGAAAAGTGGATAGTTAGTGGTAGCATGTGTAGTAAAGATCGCAGGTACACAAAGTGCAAGTACAAGGAATTTTAATTTCATCGAGAACTCTACTTTTTTGGTTGAAATGTCCATGATCTTCTTACTTTATAAGATAAACGTCAATGCCAAGCATTATTTTAATTAAATATTTGTTTATGTTACCAAGAACATATCTTTTATTATAATATTTATTGAACTTTTGTAAAAATAAAAAAATACCTCATTGTGCGAATAAAGTAACGGGGGCCATAGATTTCTCTACCTACCTTTTGGTGTTCATACCTGAGGCTGATAGTTTCAGGATTCCGCGACAATTCTACTCACCTTCTTGTTCTCTCGCCAATATGAAATCAATCAGAAAAGCGTTCCATAAGAACAACGATAAGACAATAAATTGTCATCACGGCTGCAATAGCCAACGTGCCTTTCAGTACCAACATGACAACCTCCTGTATTTGACGTAACGTGTGCTGATAAATATGTATTTGTATCTCAACTGACTCAATACAACACTTAAGTATAGTTTTTCAGATTTTGTTTTTCCCGTGAAATATTATGGAAATGGCAGAAGCAATACATTGAATTCCGATTCGAGTGAATACGGCTAGCGGGCACCTCACTTTAGCACTGAAGCCATCAACTTTTATTTGACTTATTTCAATGGAAAGCTTTCTCACTATCAGTACAGGTAATTCCCATCCTTTTAAAGTCGAGAGTCAGACTGCGACTAATACAGTTAAAGTGACCAAACTCAGTTATCCTCTACACATTTTACCTCATGTTTACTTGGACAATTCATTGGTGCTTTTATAAAAGAATAAATATTCTACTAATTTAATGCATCACCTAAAATAGTATTTTTTATAATAGAACTGTATCTATAGTATATTATTAAAGCTTAATTATTTATTATGCTTTAATGTGGTTGTCCGATTAAGGACTAATCCTTGAAAACGCCGTATAGGGCGGGAGTTCACTCTATTGCGATAACGTAACCGTACAATATTGTGCGTTTCCCAAATTGACCACTACTGAACTATTCAGGGATTTAAATGCAATAAAATGGTTGGTTGAAGGTCGTGGTGATGATGTTAGTCCTTTTGAGAATATTCCAGTGCCAGATCTTACTTATAATAAAGAGGCTTGGCAGTTTGGATAAGCTATTGTCCTTATTCCACTAATACAAACTTTTTGTAAAGTATATTAAATATACTTCATTTCATACTGAAATCCCCGGAAGTATTCAATCAAACAATTACACCATAAAAGGAAGAGGGAGCCCCAATTAAGTTATCAAGCATGTTTATGATACCTGCAGGGTATAAATTTTCTGGCTGCAAGCAGACACATATAAAACGTCTTTATTGATCCTACCCACATAATATGGACGCAGTCGTAAGTGAGGCTCTGTGAGCCTACCCACGTAATATGGACACAGGCCTAAGCGAGGTTCTGGTTTTCAAATTGTTCCGGACTGAGGCCGCCACACCAACGGTGCCGTCGCCAGCGATTGTAATCGCACTCGATATAATTAAACACTGTTGCCCGCACTATTTCCCGATAGATAAAGTGTTCTCCGTGGAGACATTCCACTTAGGAACAATTATATTGTTCATGGTAATGTTTATATTTGAGTATAGAGATTAAAATGATTAGTCCCATCAAGAATATTAAGAACGTATTTCCAATAAATACTGCAAATACTGAATATATAGTGAGAAATATTTATCCTAGAGTTGAACATGGTTACTTTAATGAATCACCAAACATATATGACAAGAAGTATATCTCTGGTATAACCAGAAGTATGGCACAATTAAAAATAGAGGAGTTTATTAATGAGAAATCCAGACGACTTAATTATATGAAGACAATGTATTCTCCATGTCCGGAAGATTTTCAGCCTATTTCCAGAGACGAAGCCAGTATACCGGAAGGAAGCTGGTTGACAGTTATATCTGGAAAACGTCCTATGGGGCAATTTTCTGTGGATAGTTTGTACCATCCTGACTTACATGCATTATGTGAGCTCCCAGAGATTAGTTGTAAGATCTTCCCTAAAGAAAATAGTGATTTTTTGTATATAATTGTTGTATTCAGAAATGATTCTCCCCAAGGAGAACTACGGGCAAATCGGTTTATAGAACTATATGATATAAAAAGAGAGATTATGCAAGTGTTAAGAGATGAGTCGCCAGAGTTAAAGTCTATTAAATCTGAGATTATTATTGCTCGTGAAATGGGAGAACTTTTTAGTTATGCATCAGAGGAAATAGATAGCTACATAAAACAAATGAATGACAGGCTTTCTCAAATCAAGGCTCGAATGTCTGTTACTTAATGTATATTAATTGTATGAAGTGGTCAACAAAAACTGGCCACCGAGTTAGAGTTTTTCCAGTATCGATTTTCCGATTCGTTTGGGGTAACCCACCACCGGCATCCATTCGTTCTTCAGACTCCTGAAGAAGCGTTCCATTGGGCTGTTATCCCAGCAGTTTCCGCGCCGGCTCATACTCTGTCTGATCTGGTATCGCCACAATAACTGCCGGAACTGCCTGCTCGTATAATGACTGCCCTGATCGCTGTGGAACATCACCCCGCCGGGCTTACCACGGGTTTCCCATGCCATTTCCAGCGCTTTCATGGTGAGCCTGCTGTCCGGCGAGAACGACATGGCCCAGCCCACTGGTTTTCTTGCGAACAGGTCGAGAACAACGGCGAGGTACGCCCAGCGCTTACCCGTCCAGATACAGGTCACATCACCGCACCACACCTGATTTGGCTCGGTCACGGCGAACTGCCT
>NZ_MDGW01000190.1:0-4108 GCF_001712525.1 Shigella sp. FC1661 | reverse complement strand
AGTTCATTTTCCATCGTTTTCTTGCCGAGCAGGCGCTGGAGTTCTTTAATCTGCTTCATGGCGGCAGCAAGTTCAGAGGCAGGAACAACCTGTTCTCCGGCGGCCACAGCAGTAAGACTTCCTTCCTGGTATTGCTTACGCCAGAGAAATAACTGGCTGGCTGCTACACCATGTTGCCGGGCAACGAGGGAGACCGTCATCCCCGGTTCAAAGCTCTGCTGAACAATTGCGATCTTTTCCTGTGTGGTACGCCGTCTGCGTTTCTCCGGCCCTAAGACATCAATCATCTGTACTCCAATGACTAGTCTAAAAACTAGTATTAAGACTATCACTTATTTAAGTGATACTGGTTGTCTGGAGATTCAGGGGGCCAGTCTAGCAAGTCGTTTTGGTTATGCTGCAAACCAGATACGCCGTGACCGTCCGCTGACACATGAAGAACTGATACGCCATGTACCCAGTATTTTTGGGGAAGACCGGCACACCTCCCGCAGTGAACGGTATGCGTACATTCCCACCATTACCGTCCTGGAAAATCTGCAGCGGGAAGGCTTTCAGCCGTTCTTCGCCTGCCAGACCCGTGTGCGCGACCCGGGCCGCCGGGGATACACAAAACACATGCTGCGTCTGCGGCGGGCCGGAGAGATAAACGGAGAACATGTCCCTGAAATTATTCTGCTCAACTCTCATGACGGTACCTCCAGCTACCAGATGCTGCCGGGTTACTTCAGGTTCGTCTGCCAGAACGGGTGCGTCTGTGGCCAGTCTCTGGGGGAAGTGCGTGTTCCACACCGGGGAAATGTAGTGGAGAAAGTTATCGAAGGGGCTTACGAGGTGGTGGGCGTGTTTGACCGGATAGAGGAGAAGCGTGATGCCATGCAGTCGCTGGTCCTGCCGCCACCGGCACGCCAGGCGCTGGCACAGGCGGCACTGACTTACCGTTATGGTGACGAACATCAGCCCGTCACCACCGCCGACATTCTGACGCCGCGACGCCGGGAGGATTACGGTAAGGACCTGTGGAGCGCATATCAGACCATCCAGGAGAATATGCTGAAAGGCGGGATTTCCGGTCGCAGTGCAAAAGGAAAACGTATCCATACCCGGGCCATTCACAGCATTGATACCGACATTAAGCTCAATCGCGCATTGTGGGTGATGGCAGAAACGATGCTGGAGAGCCTGCGCTGATGCCGTTTCCCTGAGTGAGGGAATCATTCAGCTTTCGTTCCTGAAAAACACACATTTATTTGTTATTTAAGGAGTTATCTCATGAAAACCGTTTCTCAGAATACCCCCACAATTTATTCAGCTACAACACCAGAGAATAATCCGCCTCAGTTGGTTGCCAGCCTCGTCCCTGATGAACAGCGCATCAACTTCTGGCCGCAGCATTTTGGCCTCATTCCACAGTGGGTGACCCTGGAGCCCCGTGTCTTCGGCTGGATGGACCGTCTGTGCGAAGACTACTGCGGTGGTATCTGGAATCTGTACACCCTGAACAACGGCGGGGCATTTATGGCACCCGAACCGGATGACGATGATGACGAAACATGGGTACTGTTCAATGCCATGAACGGTAACCGCGCAGAAATGAGCCCGGAAGCCGCCGGTATTGCCGCCTGTCTGATGACGTACAGTCATCATGCCTGTCGTACGGAGAATTATGCCATGACGGTCCATTATTACCGGTTGCGGGATTACGCCCTGCAGCATCCGGAATGCAGCGCCATTATGCGCATCATCGACTGAATGGAGAGAAGCACAATGCAACAACTTTCCTTTCTGCCCGGAGAGATGACTCCCGGCGAGCGCAGCCTCATTCAACGGGCCCTGAAAACCCTGGACCGCCATCTTCATGAACCCGGCGTGACCTTCACCTCCACCCGTGCAGCACGGGAATGGCTGATTCTGAACATGGCGGGACTGGAGCGTGAAGAATTCCGGGTGCTGTATCTGAACAACCAGAATCAGCTGATTGCCGGTGAAACCCTCTTCACCGGCACCATCAACCGCACGGAAGTCCATCCCCGGGAAGTGATTAAACGCGCCCTGTACCACAATGCCGCTGCCGTGGTACTGGCACACAATCACCCGTCCGGTGAAGTCACACCCAGTAAGGCAGACCGGCTTATCACCGAACGTCTGGTACAGGCACTGGGCCTGGTGGATATCCGGGTGCCGGACCATCTGATAGTCGGTGGCAACCAGGTTTTCTCCTTTGCCGAACATGGTCTGCTTTAACCCTTCACAACCACATCACACCTGTTTTCACTTTTATCTTCTGTCTTCAGAGGTATCCCATTATGAAAATTATCACCCGTGGTGAAGCCATGCGTATTCACCAACAACATCCGACATCCCGTCTTTTTCCGTTCTGTACCGGTAAATACCGCTGGCACGGCAGTGCTGAAGCGTATACCGGTCGTGAAGTGCAGGATATTCCCGGTGTGCTGGCCGTGTTTGCTGAACGCCGTAAGGACAGTTTTGGTCCGTATGTCCGGCTGATGAGCGTCACCCTGAACTGAGTGGGAATTCTGATGAGCAGAATTATCGCCACTACCGGACCATTCTTAGCCGATTTTCTGTAAGGATTTTATCGTGTCAGACACACTCTCCGGGACAACACTTCCCGACGACAATCACGACCGCCCCTGGTGGGGGCTGCCCTGCACCGTGACGCCCTGTTTCGGGGCACGTCTGGTGCAGGAGGGTAACCGGTTGCATTACCTTGCCGACCGCGCCGGTATCAGAGGCCTGTTCAGCGATGCAGATGCGTACCACCTGGACCAGGCCTTTCCGCTGCTGATGAAACAACTGGAACTCATGCTCACCAGCGGTGAACTGAATCCCCGCCATCAGCATACCGTCACGCTGTATGCAAAAGGGCTGACCTGCAAAGCCGATACCCTCAGCAGTTGTGGTTACGTTTATCTGGCTGTTTATCCGACGCCCGAAATGAAAAATTAACTCTCCAGAATAGCCTTCTGCTACGGCCTGGTGTTTTCACCACGCCACTTTTCCATTTTTATATCTGCATATCAGGAAAATCTTCAGTATGAAAACATTACCTGTATTACCCGGGCAGGCGGCCAGTTCTCGCCCGTCTCCTGTTGAAATCTGGCAGATACTGCTGTCCCGACTGCTGGACCAGCACTATGGCCTCACACTGAATGACACACCTTTTGCCGATGAACGTGTGATTGAGCAGCATATTGAGGCAGGCATTTCACTGTGTGATGCGGTGAACTTTCTCGTGGAAAAATACGCGCTGGTGCGTACCGACCAGCCGGGATTCAGCGCCTGTACCCGCTCTCAGTTAATAAACAGCATCGATATCCTCCGGGCTCGCAGGGCGACCGGCCTGATGACCCGCGACAATTACAGAACGGTAAATAACATTACCCTGGGTAAGTATCCGGAGGCGAAATGATGACACTGGAAGCCGACAGCGTTAACGTACAGGCGCTGGATATGGGACACATTGTCGTTGACATTGATGGTGTTAATATCACTGAACTGATTAATAAGGCCGCTGAAAACGGTTATTCACTCCGCGTGGTGGATGACCGTGACTCTACCGAAACACCGGCAACTTATGCCAGCCCTCACCAGTTGCTGTAAGACAATGCAGTGATACAGGGTATAGTGCCATTAACCACAGAAACAGCACTGTTGTCCTGTATTAAGCAGGCAAGAGAAGATGTCCTTACCCTGCGCCATCTGCAGCTTCTGCACCAGAACCGGTGAATCTCACTCAACAGGCTTCATTTCTCCTGACGCCAGCCTGAATACAGCTGGCGTTTTCATTTATAAACAGAAAGGAAAACCGATAATAATGGAATGGACGCCCCGACCATGAAGCAACGGTAGGATATTACTGATAAACCTTCCAGTGGAGGTGCGTTATGGCCGTTTTAACGATTAGCATTGACCTGACAAAAAATGAATTCCAAATCCACGGTCTGGGTAGGAACAGAAAAATCTAAGCTCAGAAAACGGATTAAAGTAAGGCAGTATGACTTTCCGTGAGACAGATGCTGGCCAACGTGGGATATTTAACGCGGGTTAACATCGTTGTCAGAGCCGCATGGGTGAGCTGTTGCTA
>NZ_MDGW01000189.1:0-4149 GCF_001712525.1 Shigella sp. FC1661 | reverse complement strand
GGCGCACGTCTTCGGTGAACGCACTCTGGCCACACTGGAGCGTCTTCTGAGCCTGCTGTCGGCCTTTGAGGTCGTGGTATGGATGACGGATGGCTGGCCGCTGTATGAATCACGCCTGAAGGGAAAGCTGCACGTTATCAGCAAGCGTTACACTCAGCGCATTGAGCGACATAATCTGAATCTGAGACAACATCTGGCAAGGCTGGGACGGAAGTCACTGTCGTTCTCAAAATCGGTGGAGCTGCATGACAAGGTCATCGGGCATTATCTGAACATAAAACACTATCAGTAAGTTGGAGTCATTACCTAGCTAACTAATCAATGCGTTGATTGTAAATCCAGCTAAGAGGTGAGGTTTTCAGAGCAGACAACGGTGAAATGTCATGGTATTGTTACGTTTAGGTAACGAGAAATTTGTCTGCACAAGGATTACATCATGATTATGGCGAAACTGAAGTCAGCGAAAGGGAAGAAATTTCTCTTTGGTTTGTTGGCGGTTTTCATTATTGCGGCGTCGGTTGTGACTCGCGCGACTATCGGCGGCGTTATAGAACAGTACAATATTCCGCTGTCTGAGTGGACGACATCAATGTATGTGATTCAGTCATCGATGATTTTTGTTTATAGCCTGGTCTTTACTGTGTTGCTGGCAATCCCGTTGGGAATTTATTTCCTTGGCGGCGAAGAGCAGTAAGTAAAAAATAGGCCCGATAACTCGGGCCTTGTCAGTTATTGAAGAGTCGTTAATCGTCTTCTTAGTCATCCAGTTCAACGGGTGTCTGATACTGGTCAGGTTTAATGACCAACAGATCGCAGCGAAGATGATCAATCACCTGTTCCGCCGTGTTGCTGAGGAATGCTGCTGAAATACCGGTGCGTCCTACCGTGCCCAGAACCACAATCCCCGCCTGTAAGTGCTCCGCCAAATCAGGAATAACCTCTTCGGGCAGACCTTTTTCTACGTGCGTCATGTTTTCATTAATGCCGAATTTCTGCCGCAGGGCTTTCATTGCCAGCAAATGTTGCCCACGAATGGCATCGTTATAAACGCTCGGATCAAATTCCGGCAGTTCAATCGCGATATTAATTGGCGTTACTGGGTAAGCGCCAACCAGATGAACTTCGGTATGGTTGACTTGTTCTGCCAGTTCGATCGTCTCTTTGACCAGTTTTTCATTGAGCGCATTATGATACGGCTCTTCACTGGCGAGATTCACCGCCACCAGCGCCTTACCTCCTTCCGGCCACGGCTGGTCTTTCACCATCCACACCGGGCTTGGGCATTTGCGTAACAGATGCCAGTCCGTTGGAGTAAAAATCACCGCTTCCAGACGGTCATGTTGGTGCGCCATTTTTAGCACCAAATCGTGCCCGCCGCTGATCACTTCCTGAATGATGGCTTCGAAAGGACGGTGATGCCAGACCACTTTAATTTCAATGGGAACGCCAGCATTGAGATAATATTTTGCCTGCTCGTGGATCCAGGCTGTACGCTGGCTGATGACGCCCTGACGCATAGCGGTACGTTCGTCCGGGGAGAGCAGGGTGGTCATTTCGTATGAGAAGTCATAGATCGGCAAAAAGGCTTTAATTTTGCCACCAATCCGTTGATGTAAATAAACAGCTCGCCGCAATGCTGGTTGGTCGTCCTGGTTAGGATCGATAACAACGAGCATGTTCTGATACATAGCCATACAGGGTCTCCTTACAACAACTGTCAACGCAGTTTGTAATTAAAAGATTAACCCATATCTGGTGAATGAAACAGTGATGAACCTTCTGCCAGATCAATAAATCAGAAAAATTTAATGATATGACAGAAGGATAGTGAGTTATGCGGAAAAATCAGGCAACATTACGCGTATGACCAGCAAGCTGGGCCAGCGCATCGTTATTTTCGATGGTGATGTATTTACCTTTGACTGCCAGCATACCGCTTTTCTGGAAGCGACCTAGCAGACGGCTGATGGTTTCTACCGTCAGGCCCAGATAGTTACCGATATCGCCACGAGTCATCGTCAGGCGGAATTCACGAGGGGAGAAGCCGCGTTGGGCAAAACGACGGGACAGGTTGTAGATGAATGCAGCCAGACGTTCCTCGGCATTTTTCTTCGACAACAGCAGGATCATGTCCTGATCGCCTTTGATTTCACCGCTCATCAGACGCATCATCTGCTGACGCAGATTCGGCATTTTACCGGACAAATCGTCCAGCGTTTCGAACGGGATTTCACATACCATCGAGGTTTCCAGCGCCTGAGCGAAGCTCGGGTGATGGCCGCTGCCGATGGCGTCAAATCCCACCAGGTCGCCAGCTAAATGGAAACCAGTGATTTGCTCGTCGCCTTGCTCAGTGATGGTATAACTTTTAATCGTACCGGAGCGGATGGCATAAAGCGATTTAAGTTCATCACCAGCCTTAAACAGCGTCTGGCCTTTCTGAATAGGCTTCTTCCGCTCAATGATATTATCAAGCTGATCAAGCTCATGTTCGTTGAGTGTGAACGGGATGCAAAGCTGGCTGATGCTGCAATCCTGGCAATGGATAGCACAACCGCCAGACTGAATGCGCCGTATAATTCGCTTTTCCGGGATCATAGGTCTGCTCAAGCCGTAATTGATATTTGTCAATTTTAACATCTTTTTAGGGAGCAAGTAAGTCTAAGCAAACCTTAACAGCAGAGAATTCCGATATTAGATGTAAATATATGTCTATCTATTTGAAAACCATTAAGTTGTTAAGGGTAACTTTACATAAAAGTGTGAACAAGCTGGCACAAATTGTTTAATGTTTACAGCAAAAGATAACCTTCGTGGCGCAATAACCACTCTTTTCGCTGAACTCCGCCTGCATATCCGGTCATGGTGCCGTTTCGGCCAATAACCCGATGGCAAGGTACGACGATGCTGATGGGATTCGATCCGTTTGCCGCACCAACGGCACGCGCCGCGCCAGGGCGGCCCAATTGTTCAGCCAGTTGGCCGTAATGCATTACCTGCCCGCAGGGGATAGTGCGTAGAGTTTTCCAGACTTCGCGCTGAAATGGCGTCCCCCCTGTGGCAGTGGGAAGCGTATCAATAATGCTAAGATTACCGGCAAAATAATCACTAAGCTTGTCGCTTAAACCGCCTGGGTTGGTGGCAGAAATGCGCTCATAGCCTTCTTTGCGATAATGGATGTCCAGCAGCTGCACCATGCGTTCGCTGTACTCTTCCCATTCAACCGCCCGCAGGCGAAATTGCTCATCGCAAATCACCCACAGTGGACCCAGTGGCGTGGCAATTTTTTCTTCAAGTAATCTCAGCATCCGTTCTCTCTTAAGACAAACGTGGGTAAATCCCCGGACCTATCGGCAGACCAACAAGATACCACGCCAGCAACATCAGCAGCCATACCACCAAAAAGATAAGCGGATAGGGCAAGACTAACGAATAGTAAGTACCCAGTTTCGCGTCTGGTTTGTAGCGTTGCAGGAATCCAAGAAACAGTGGAACAAAAGGAGATACCGGCGCTAAAGGCAATACGGATGAGTCGGCAATACGAAAGAGGATTTGCGCAAATGCCGGGTGAAAGCCAAGTAGCATAAACATTGGTACGAAAATGGGGGCCAGAATCGACCAGATTGCGGAACCACTGGCAATAAACATGCATAAGAAAGAGGAAAGCAACGCCAGACCGACAAACGCCGGGATGCCGCTAAGCCCTGAACTTTCCAGTATATCGGTCAGCCCCACGGCGATGAATTTCCCCATGTTGCTCCAGTTAAACATGGCGACAAACTGGGCGAGGGGAAAAACCATCACGATAAATCCCGCCATCTCTTTCATCGGTTCAATCATTAAATGCGGTAAATCCGCCTGATGTCGAATTGTGCGGGTAGCGATGCCATAAGCCAGCGAAACCACAAAGAAAAAAAGAATGATTAGTGGCACGAGGTAATGCTGCCAACTTACTGATTTAGTGTATGATGGTGATTTTAAGGTGCTTGCGTGGCTTCCATTTCCATCAGATGTCCTTCCTGCTCCGCTACTGAAGGCGTGGTGCGTAACGGCAAAAGCACTGCCGGACATCAGCGCTATCTCTGCTCTCATTGCCGTAAAACATGGCAACTACAGTTCACTTACACCGCCTCTCAGCCCGGTACGCAC
>NZ_MDGW01000199.1:0-30368 GCF_001712525.1 Shigella sp. FC1661 | reverse complement strand
GTTCAGGGAGTCTGACATCAAGAGCGCGGTAGCCTTTTTTAATATTTCATTCTCCATTTCAATGCGTTGTAGCTTTTTCCTCAGCTTACGTATTTCGATTTGTTCTGGTGTTATCGGAGAGGCTTTTGGTGTTTTGCCCTGACGCTCATCACGCAGTTGTTTGACCCATCTTGTCATTGTGGAAAGGCCAACATCCATAGCTTTGGCGGCATCTGCCACCGTGTATTTCTGGTCAACAACCAGTTGAGCGGATTCGCGTTTAAACTCTGCGCTAAAATTTCTTTTTTTCATTGGAGCACCTGTGTTGTTCTGAGGTGAGCATATCACCTCTGTTCAGGTGGCCAAATTCAGTGTGCCACTTCAGTATAACGAATTTTACCATGATGCTGCGGATATTTTTCCAGCAACGCTTCATAGGCGAGAAAACGCTCTGGCAAACCTTTGGAATAATCCAGCCGTTCGACAGAAAAGATATTTTGTACGTTTTTCAGTTCCGCTTTAAGTTGCGCCAGTTTTGGCGGCAGTGGCCCGGCAGCCTGTTTGGCTATTTCTTTCGGTTCAATGCCGATCGGGTAGACTTCTGTTCGAAATGCTTTGCCCCAGGCTGTATGGCTTTTTGCGCTACGTGTCGTGACGCGGGTCAGGTTAGAAAGACAATCCAGGAACGCCAGACGATCGTTTTCTGTCTGGAAACCCAGCAAATCATAATCACAAAGCTGTTCAAGCAAGGTGTCATATGTCGGCAGCGCGTTGAAGATTTCCGGTGTCGGGAAAGGAATATGCAGAAAGAAACCAATGCGATTATTCACCCCACGTTTGCGTAATTCATGCGCAAAGGGCAACAGGTGATAATCGTGGATCCAGATAATGTCATCGTCTTGCAACAGCGGCAGTAATTTATCTGCCAGCAACGCATTTACGCGTAGATAGCCGTCCCAGGCAGGACGCTGAAATTGCATCAGATCGAGCCGATAATGAAAAGCGGGCCAGAGAACGGCATTGGAGAATTGGTTGTAGTATTCGTCAAGGTCCTGTTCGCTGAGGTTAAAAGAGGCCCACGTAATGTTACCTTTTTTCACCTTTTTTAGCGGCTGATCCTCATTCCCTGTTTCACCACTCCAGCCAAACCACAGTCCGCCTGCGGCTTTCAGTGCCCCCAGTATGCCAACGGCAAGGCCACCGGCACTGGCGGCGTGCTCGTCTGGTGGTGCAATCCGGTTAGATACTACGACTAAACGACTCATAGTCATCACTCCTGTTATTTTCTCTTTTTTGTTGTAATGCGGTGGTTATCATTTCAAGCCTGCTCCAGACATCCGGCACACCCGCCAGTCGCCATGATGCCTGAGTTGCACCTGTGCCAATTTTTACTGACATTCCGCCCAGTCGGTTAACGACTGCGAAGCCAGATTCATCGGTTAAATCATCGCCCAGAAATACGGGCGTTCGCCCGATAAAGGGAGCTTCCTGCATAAAAGCTGCAATTGCCTCACCTTTACTGGTACCTCTCGGTTTGATCTCGACAACACACTTTCCCTGCTGTAACGCCATTTGTGGCCAGATCTGAGTAATACGTTGCGCTAATGTCATTAATGCGTCTTCATGCTGCGGAGCCTGACGATAATGCAGCGCAAAAGCCATCCCTTTCGCCTCCAGCTCCGCGCCGGGATACTGAGCGATAACTGTATGCAGTTGCACGCTAATATCACGCGCAATCGCATCCGGCAGATGAACGATATGCGTTTTACCATTGATGTCACGGCGCTCCGCCCCATGCACGCCCGCTAACGGGAAGCGATAAGGTTTTGCCAGTGCGTCAAGCTCCACCATTGAGCGCCCTGATATCAATGCCAATGCACCATCACTTGCGGTTGCCAGTAGCTGTAGTCCTTGCAGAATATTGTCAGGCACGACGACCTGATCGGGATGCGGTTTGATTTCCAGCGTTCCATCGAGATCAAAAAACCAGGCATATTTCGCGGATAGTTCAGGGGTTTCGGTTAACGGTTCTGTCACCCGGTTCTCCTACTTCTCTTTTCTTATTGTTTTGCGCAGAACGCGCTTTACAGACATGTAAGTATAGACAGTGTGACGGGGGTCGCCATTTGCAACGAAGAACAGCCAACCGTTATGGCGGTTGGCTGTGGTGGGAAAAAACGCTAAATTGTTGCAGAAAAAAGCATCAGACAGTGCGTTTCGCTTTTTGCTTGTAACGGTCGAAGATCACCGCTGCCAGCAGGATTAAGCCGCGAACCACGTACTGCGCGAAAGGAGAAATATTAAGCAGGTTCATGGCGTTTTCCACGGTGCCTAAAATTAAGATACCCGCCACCACATATGAGATTTTTCCGATGCCTCCTTTCAGAGAAACGCCACCTAAAACGCAGGCGGAGATAACAATCAGCTCGTAACCAATCGACGTCATTGGCTGCCCACTGGTCATACGTGAAGCCAGAATAATTCCGGCTATCGCAGATACCAGGCCAGAGAGAACAAAGATAATAATTTTGGTGCGAACAACCGGTACACCCGCCAGACGCGCAGCCTCTTCGTTCCCGCCAATCGCCAGGGTGTTACGACCAAAGGTGGTTTTATTCAGCAACAAACCAAAGATAATCAGACACGCGACGGTGAGCCAGATTGGCGCAGGCAGACCGAACCAGTTAGCGTAACCAAGGGCAAAGAAGCTTTCATCTTCGATACCGACCGCTTTACCGTCTGAAATGATGTACGCCAGACCTCGAACAATCTGCATCGTTGCCAGTGTTGTGATCAGAGCATTTATTTTCAGTTTGGCGATAACAAAGCCATTGACCAGGCCACAGAGAATGCCAAGCAGCAACCCCGCTGCCACGCCAATCCACAGGCTTTCAGTCAGGTTGATAACCACCGCCGTGGTGACACCCGCACAGGCAATTACGGAGGCGACAGAAAGGTCAAAGTCACCGGAAGCAAGGCAGAACAACATGCCACACGCCACCATCCC
This sequence comes from Shigella sp. FC1661, assembly GCF_001712525.1. Taxonomy (NCBI): domain Bacteria; kingdom Pseudomonadati; phylum Pseudomonadota; class Gammaproteobacteria; order Enterobacterales; family Enterobacteriaceae; genus Shigella; species Shigella sp. FC1661. The sequence continues at coordinate 27,382 of NZ_MDGW01000199.1, read as the reverse complement.
CGACATGGAAATTGCCAGGCCCAACCCTTTCATATTAATGAAGGTGGCAAAATTTGGGACAAAAATGGCACAGGCGATAAAGAGCACCGCAAACACCACCAGCATGCCGTACTGATCCCAGATACGCCCGAAGCTGAATGACGACTTAGGTGCGCCAGAACCCGATGTAGAAACAGAAGACATCATACTCTCCTTACTCAGGCAACTGCCTGGCTGACTTTAGGCATCGCAAGGCTCAGTGCCTGACGCTCATCTGCCTGCTCGTGTAACAATTCACCGGCGATTTCACCTTCCCGCATCACCACAATCCGGTCGGCAACGCCGAGGACTTCAGGTAAGTCGCTGGAGGCAAACAGCACCGCCACACCCTGCGCCGCCAGCGCATAAATTACGTTATATATTTCGTGCTTAGCACCAACATCAATGCCGCGCGTAGGTTCATCCAGCAAAATGACCTTCATCTCTTCCGATAACCAGCGGCCCAGAATGGCTTTTTGCTGATTTCCGCCTGAGAGATTCATGATCAGTTGCTCAGCGCCCGGCGTTTTGATGTTGAGCGAACGAATGTGCTGATCGGCATTGTTTTCTTCCCAACCGTTGTTGATTACACAACCGCCGAGCACATGTTTGCGTCTGGCACTGATGTTGATATTGTCGCGAACGGAGTGCACGGGAATAATGCCTTCCGCTTTGCGATCTTCCGGGCAGAGCATCATGCCTGCGGCAATGGCGTGGCTCGGTTTACGAATATCGATCGGCTGTTGGTCGATATAAACCTGACCGGCGGTGATTTGCGTCCCGCCAAACAAGCCTTTCATTAATTCGCTACGCCCCGCCCCTACCAGACCAAACAGCCCAACAATTTCACCACTGCGAACCGCCAGACTTATTGGCGTACGCACGCCTAGTGCTTTCACAGCATCAAGACGCAGGCGCTCCTCGCCATAACTACGAGGTTGCCAGCCGTAGATATCGCCAATGTCGCGCCCGACCATCGCCTGCACCAGCGCGTCGTGGTCAACCTGCTGCATATCGGTAAAGGTTTTGACATAACGTCCATCTTTAAAGACAGTGATGGCATCGCTGAGGGCAAATATTTCTTCCATACGGTGAGAAACGTATAAGATCACCCGCCCCTCTTTTCGCAGTTCACGAATAACGCGGAAAAGATTGTCGATTTCGCGGGCAGAAAGGGAGCTGGTTGGCTCATCAAAGGCGATAATTTTAGCGTTACGCGCCAGCGCCTTGGCGATTTCAACCATCTGCCACTGACCAATGGAGAGATATTTCAGCGGCGTGTCCGGGTCAATATCCATACCAAGATGTTTAAGTTGTAAACCCGCCTCATAATTCAGCAATGAGCGATTCACAATGCCGCCTTTATGCGGCAGCTGGCCGAGATAGATGTTTTCCGCGACGGTCATTTCCGGCACGAGATGCAGTTCCTGGTAAATAATCGCCACACCCGCGTTAAGTGCTGCGGTCGTGTCGGAAAAGGACATTTCCTGCCCATTAATCACTACAGAACCCGTGGTTGGCGCATAGTTGCCGCTGAGGATTTTTAAGAGAGTTGATTTTCCTGCGCCATTTTCACCCATCAACGCATGAACCTGACCGGCATAGCAGTCAAAACTAATATCCGTCAGCGCCTTAACGCCGGGAAACGTTTTACCGATGCCGCGAAATGAGAGATACGGGGTAGACTGTTGCATAACGTCTCCGTGAATCACTGGTCGTTCACACCCCCTCTGCATCATGCAGAGGGGAATTTTTCCGGCAAATTACTTACCGCCTAAACCTTTTTTCTCCAGTTCTTCTTTAAAGTTGTCACGCGTGATCAGCACCACGTCGGTAACTTCGGTAAATTTTGGCGGTTCAACGTCTTTTGCTACCCAGTTGTAAAGCATTTCGCTGGATTTATAGCCATGTACGTCCGGGCTTGGCAGCAGGGAACCGTAGAAGCCGGTTGCCTGTACTTTAGACAGTTCGCTCACCGCATCCACACCGTTAATGCCAATGCCGATAATATCAGCAGCTTTAAAGCCCTGACCTTCCGTCGCGCGTACGCCGCCCAGCACGGTGCTGTCGTTCATACCGACGATCAGCCAATGTTTAACTTCAGGATGTTGAACCAGCATTGAGTTGGCAGCGTCAAATGCCCCCGGGATGTCGTTAGATTTGGTAGGTACCTGATAAATTTGTTTTTCCGGGAATCCGGCCGCTTTCAGCGCATCCATAGATCCCGTAGTACGGCGGCGGGCGGTATCCAGTTCGTTGGCGGTAATCACCATCACCGCGCTTTCTTTGACATCCCAGCCACGTTTCTGCATCTCTTTATACAGTTCCTGACCCTGACGTTCGCCAATTTTAGTCGCCGCCATCATCACCAGCGGAACGGTATCCATTGGCTTACCTTTGGCGTTAACAAACTGATCATCCACGGCAATGACTTTCATATCGTAGCCACGCGCTTTCGCGACGATGGCAGAGCCGAGTTTGGGGTCCGGAGTACAAATAACGAAACCTTTTGCGCCACTGGCAGCCAGGCTGTCGATCGCGTTCAATGTTTTTTCGCCATCCGGCACGGCAATCTTAATAACCTCAAACCCTAAATCCTTCCCGGCTTTATCGGCAAACTTCCATTCGGTCTGGAACCACGGCTCTTCCGGTTGCTTCACCAGAAAACCGAGCTTCAGGTTCTCCGCCATAGCGGATTGTGACATAACGGCTGCCAGACCAATGGCTGCCAGGGCTTTAGTAAATTTGTGCATGGTTCTCTCCAGCTTTAGTGTCGTTTTGTGTAGGGCAAAAACGAATGACATTCGTTAAATTAATCGGAAAACAAAGCATTACCTTTTAACTAAAAGATAAGTGACCGTGTTGACATAGTTTTAGCGAGAAATTAATTCTCCATAGGAGAGCAATATCACATCGCAGAATTACAGTGAGAACGTGCATAAATTTAGCGGGAAAAGACATAAGGGAAAGCCAATTTGTCAGACAAATTGTCGAATGCACAGCAGATTAATCCATAAGATTAGCTTGGAAATCCTTGTTGTCTTTGGTACCCATGCGGGATGTCTTCTTTTTAACCAGTCAATAGGCCACATTACCTGGCGTTGAGTTTTTGAAATGGTGTAATAACCGCAACTCAAAGATGTGGAAAATGCACGTCATTCATTTCGCCATTAATTATCACTGTGCTCATTAATTAACAGAACACGTATAATGAGAGCCATCTCGCAAAAATGAAAAAACGTTTTATAAAATCATCATTTCATCAATGAAATGTAAAAATATATAAACTTGATGATTTAAGCATTTTCTTATACCCGTTCAGACGTTATTCTTATTTCAGATCATCGTCAGAATTGACTCCACGATCACATTTCGGACCGGCAGAAAGGAATTATTCTGCAAACAGTAATTATGGTGTTTTGATTTATCTTGCACCTCTCCACTTCTGGATATAAGGATATTAGGTATGGCAACCGCTGGAATGCTTCTCAAACTCAACTCTCAAATGAACCGCGAGTTTTACGCATCCAATCTCTACCTTCACCTGAGTAACTGGTGTTCTGAACAGAGTCTGAACGGCACCGCCACTTTCCTTCGCGCCCAGGCACAGAGTAATGTGACCCAAATGATGCGCATGTTTAACTTTATGAAGAGTGTCGGCGCTACCCCCATCGTTAAAGCCATTGATGTTCCCGGTGAAAAACTGAACTCTCTGGAAGAACTGTTCCAAAAAACGATGGAAGAATACGAGCAACGTTCTAGTACGTTGGCACAGTTAGCCGATGAAGCGAAAGAACTGAATGATGATTCAACCGTCAATTTCCTGCGCGATCTGGAAAAAGAACAGCAGCATGATGGTCTGTTGCTGCAAACCATTCTTGATGAAGTGCGCAGTGCGAAACTTGCTGGTATGTGCCCAGTGCAGACCGACCAACATGTTCTGAATGTCGTGTCGCATCAGCTGCATTGATCATACATCGGCGCTAATGCATTGCGCCGATGAAGTTTTTGAGAAACCGCTGCCTCATCTTTTTGAAGCAGCGGTTTTTTAATGGGATTCGCCTTGTGGGGTAAACTTGAGTTCAATCAGCGCGATGGCTTTTTGGATTGCCCGCATGGTGACCGGGTCTGCGGCGGCGGGATGGTTACTAAAGTCGATATTCTTCAGCTGACTGGACATTTTTTCACGAACTTCAACGGGCGCGATTACATCGAGAACATCCAGAATTTGTTTGATAACCAACTGGCAAGCAACCACATCAGAAACCAGTTCCTGATCGGCATTCAGCGGCTGGGACATCGTAAACTCCTGATAGCATTTTGAAAGCCGTTATAGTAGCGGCTTCACATCTTCAGCGATAGTCACATCCACCGTCATCAGGACACAAAAAAACCTGCCGGAGCAGGTTTTTTGTTATCGGAACATATTGCCTGGCGGTACGTCTTTGAACGTCTTGCAATAGTTATTGAACATACTTTTCAGGATTTTGCGCAGTTTCATCGCGGCACTCCGACCATTTGTTATACATGTGTTATTTTCTTTGCGCTTATAATATGACAGCCATCACAAAAATCAATCTTTATGTGATGCAAATCACACAAATACCCCCTTAATGTTATAAAAATGATAATCAAAAAACAGCCCCCCCATTTCTGACACCTACAGATGGCAAGAAATAGCGCCTGCCAGGCGTCTTTTCCGGTCATTGTCGCAGCGCTGTAACGCGTAAAATAGTGCTTTCTTTTACTCTTCTGGCTGGACCATGAGACTTCTGATTCTGACTCTTTCATTAATAACGCTGGCGGGGTGTACGGTTACTCGCCAAGCCCATGTGAGCGAAGTTGACGCGGCAACAGGTATTGTACGGTTGGTTTATGACCAGGCTTTTTTGCAGCATGCCCATACCGATCGTTATGTCAGTCGCGGGATCGCCGATCGCGCATGCCAGCAGGAAGGCTATACCCACGCGATCCCCTTTGGTCAGCCAGTAGGCAACTGTAGCCTTTTTGCGGGTTCCTTATGTTTGAATACGGAATTCACTTTGTCATATCAGTGCCATCATTCCGCCTTCCCTGTCTTTCTCTAAATATTTTAATCAGCGAGGGGATCTTCGCTGATTAAAGAAATAGCGGTAATGCGTTTTATTCCCATTCGTATTTTTAATAATTGAAGTTTATATTTTACCTTTTGCAAATAATAAAATAACAAATTATAGTGACGCCACAGCAACAAATATAACCTTTGTGGAGCACTATCATGCTGAAACCAGAAATGATTGAAAAACTTAATGAGCAGATGAACCTGGAACTGTACTCTTCACTGCTTTATCAGCAAATGAGCGCCTGGTGCAGCTATCATACCTTCGAAGGTGCTGCCGCGTTCCTGCGCCGTCACGCCCAGGAAGAGATGACGCATATGCAGCATCTGTTTGATTACCTGACTGATACCGGCAATTTACCGCGTATTAATACCGTTGAATCTCCGTTTGCTGAATATTCCTCACTTGATGAATTATTCCAGGAAACCTATAAACACGAACAATTAATCACCCAGAAAATTAACGAACTGGCTCATGCTGCAATGACCAATCAGGACTACCCAACATTTAATTTCCTGCAATGGTATGTTTCTGAGCAGCATGAAGAAGAGAAACTGTTCAAATCGATTATTGATAAATTAAGCCTGGCAGGCAAAAGCGGCGAAGGTCTGTATTTTATCGACAAAGAACTCTCTACCCTCGACACACAAAACTAATGCTCTCCGGCGGCAGGTTTACTGCCGCGTTTCAAATCAGTGACGGCAAATCTTACTCTGATCGGTCGAAAAACCGTCTTTCGAAGGTATAAATTTGCCTTTTGCTGCCAGAAACGCTACCAGCTCTCCCGCTGTCATCCCTTCTGCCGAGCAGGTGTGAAAACGTGCCTGTTCACCAAAACGCGCTTTAATTGCTGCTTCCAGACTGGCATGCGTATATTGCTCGCCTGATTCAATCATCATATTTAACACTTCATGACCGTGAATAGAGTCCATCGTTCCTCCTCAAAAAAAGCCTAGCGTAGCGATTGCCGCTTATGAAGACTTTGCGCCAGAGCAGAACTGAATGCTTTTTATTGTACATTTATATTTACACCATATGTAACGTCGGTTTGACGAAGCAGCCGTTATGCCTTAACCTGCGCCGCAGATATCACTCATAAAGATCGTCAGGACAGAAGAAAGCGTGAAAAACAGAACTCTGGGAAGTGTTTTTATCGTGGCGGGAACCACAATTGGCGCAGGCATGCTGGCAATGCCGCTGGCTGCGGCAGGTGTTGGTTTTAGCGTCACGTTAATCTTGTTGATTGGGCTTTGGGCGTTGATGTGCTACACGGCGCTATTACTGCTGGAGGTGTACCAGCATGTTCCGGCAGATACCGGTCTGGGCACGCTGGCAAAACGCTATCTGGGACGCTACGGTCAATGGCTGACGGGCTTCAGTATGATGTTCTTAATGTATGCTCTGACTGCGGCATACATCAGCGGTGCCGGTGAATTGTTGGCCTCCAGCATCAGCGACTGGACAGGTATTTCAATGTCGGCAACCGCTGGCGTGCTGTTGTTCACTTTTGTTGCCGGTGGCGTGGTTTGTGTTGGAACATCGCTGGTCGATTTATTTAACCGTTTTCTGTTCAGCGCCAAAATTATTTTTCTGGTGGTGATGCTGGTATTGCTGCTACCGCATATTCACAAAGTGAATCTTTTAACCCTGCCGTTGCAACAGGGGCTGGCTCTGTCAGCAATCCCGGTGATTTTTACCTCATTTGGTTTTCACGGTAGCGTGCCGAGTATTGTCAGCTATATGGATGGCAACGTTCGTAAGCTACGCAGGGTGTTTATAACCGGTAGTGCGATCCCCCTGGTGGCATATATTTTCTGGCAGGTGGCAACGCTTGGCAGCATTGATTCAACAACCTTTATGGGATTGCTGGCTAATCATGCTGGATTAAACGGGCTGTTACAGGCGTTACGCGAAATGGTGGCCTCTCCGCATGTTGAGCTGGCAGTGCATTTATTTGCTGATTTAGCCCTCGCCACGTCATTTCTCGGCGTTGCGTTAGGCTTATTTGATTATCTGGCTGATTTATTTCAGCGTTCAAATACCGTTGGTGGACGGTTGCAAACTGGTGCAATTACCTTTCTGCCGCCGTTGGCGTTTGCACTGTTTTATCCACGAGGATTTGTGATGGCGCTGGGTTACGCCGGTGTGGCGCTGGCGGTACTGGCATTGATTATCCCTTCGCTGTTGACCTGGCAAAGCAGAAAGCACAATCCTCAGGCGGGTTACCGGGTCAAAGGTGGTCGTCCGGCGCTGGTGGTGGTGTTTCTCTGTGGTATTGCTGTGATTGGCGTGCAATTTTTGATTGCGGCAGGGTTGTTACCAGAAGTGGGGTGATCAGATAGCCTCAAATTCCTTATTGGGTGCCAGAATTAACGCTGACACCCAATTTGGCCTCTTAATGCAGGCAGCACTGCTTAAATTTCTTACCACTACCGCACGGGCAAGGATCGTTACGCCCCGGTTTCTCTTCTGCTTTGATCGGTTGCTGAACAGCTTTTTCCTGCGGATGCGCCATCCAGTACGCATGTAGATCAAGCGCCGCCAGTCGAATGGCATCTACGCGCTCTTCAAACGCTTCTGGCGACATCTTTTCTACCCGCTCGAAGTTTTCCTCAGTACCGTGCAGCGCAATCGCCTCCAGCGCTGGTTTTAACGAATCGGGCAACGTTGACCAGTCAGAAAGTGCCACGCCCCGCATATAGCCAAAGCACCACTCCTCAACAATCGTCAGCTCGCTGCCATCAACTTCTCGCAAGCCGAATAACGGCTCAAACTGCTCCGGGAATTCGTTCAGACGCGCTGCGGTATCGGCCATATGTTGAAAAGCCAGGTTCATAAAGCGCGTCATCTCTTTCTCTGACGCCCAGCGCGGCACATAGTCAGCCCCACCCCACACGGCAACCAGCCACTGTTCCGGTTCAATCTCTTGCGGAGAACTCAACACCGCCGTCAATAAATCGTCCAGCTCCGCCACATCAAGGATGGCGTGGTTAGTGTTGTATTTGGTCAGAATATCGTCCAGCCATTCCAACTCACTTTCGTTTAACGGTCCCGTTTTCATACGCTTTTCCTTGTGGATCTCAACTCGCCAGCACCTATCTTACATGCCGGTCCGTATCAGAGATACTTTTTGAGTGGCTTTGCCGGTGATTAAAAATTAAGGAGGGTGTAACGACAAGTTGCAGGCACAAAAAAACCACCCGAAGGTGGTTTCACGACACTGCTTATTGCTTTGATTTTATTCTTATCTTTCCCATGGTACCCGGAGCGGGACTTGAACCCGCACAGCGCGAACGCCGAGGGATTTTAAATCCCTTGTGTCTACCGATTCCACCATCCGGGCTCGGGAAGAAAGTGGAGGCGCGTTCCGGAGTCGAACCGGACTAGACGGATTTGCAATCCGCTACATAACCGCTTTGTTAACGCGCCAAATTCTTCAGGCCTTTCAGCCAGACATCCGCTTGACGCCGATGTCTTTTAAACTGGAGCGGGAAACGAGACTCGAACTCGCGACCCCGACCTTGGCAAGGTCGTGCTCTACCAACTGAGCTATTCCCGCATTCATTAAGCAATCAGTTAATCACTTGATTTTATTATCGCCTGGCAATCAGTGCCGCCGTTCGATGCGTTGCATTCTACTTACCTGGAGCGATGAGTCAACGATATTTTTCACCACTTTTGATCGTTTGCTGAAAATTACGCCGAAACGATCACTGATCAAGCAAATCTGCACGCGCAGCGCTCAAATATTGCAACATTGACCACAGAGTCAGTACCGCAGCCACAAAGAAAAGTGCAATACCGGCGTACTCAACCCAAATGTTCGGACGCCACAGCAGCCAGGCCAACGCCACCATCTGGGCAGTGGTTTTCACTTTCCCAATCCAGGAGACAGCCACGCTACTGCGTTTACCCAACTCCGCCATCCATTCGCGTAGCGCAGAAATAATAATTTCACGGGCGATCATCGTTGCCGCCGGTAGGGTCACCCACCAGCTGTGATAATGCTCGGTTACCAGCACCATGGCGATAGCCACGAGAACTTTATCTGCTACAGGGTCAAGGAAAGCACCAAACCGGGTACTCTGGTTCCAGCGGCGTGCCAGAAAACCATCGAACCAGTCAGTCACCGCCGCGACGCAGAAAATGAGCGCGGCGGCAAACGGCGACCAGGTGACAGGCAGATAAAAGACCAATACAAAGAATGGGATAAGGATGACACGGAACAGTGTAAGCAACGTAGGGATATTAAATTGCATAATGACGGGTAACTATCTGTTGTCAGTAAGATTACCCCTATGTTGCTACAGAGACATCAATGTTTCAACGACCAGAAGATCTTTTCTGCCAGACCTTGCGAAATACCCGGCACTTTTGCAATTTCCTCGACGCTGGCGTTACGTAAACCTTGCAAACCGCCCATATATTTCAACAACATTTGCCGACGTTTTGGCCCGACGCCTTCAATGGTTTCCAGGGAACTGGTATTTTTGACCTTCGCCCGTTTTTTACGGTGCCCGCCAATCGCGTGATCATGTGATTCATCGCGAATATGCTGGATAACATGCAGCGCGGGTGAATCTGGCGGCAAACTAAATCCCTCACCTTCCGGCTCAAAGAACAGCGTTTCCAGTCCAGCCTTACGATCTGCTCCTTTGGCAACGCCAAGTAGCAGCGGATGATTTTTATCCCATGAGACATCCAGTTCGGCGAAGACATTTTTCGCCTGCGCAAGCTGGCCTTTGCCGCCGTCGATAAGGATCACATCCGGGATCTTACTGTCGTCAATGGCTTTACCATAACGCCGACGCAGCACCTGATTCATCGCCGCATAATCATCGCCCGGCGTGATGCCTGTAATGTTATAGCGCCGATACTCCGCACGCAGCGGGCCGTTAGCATCAAACACCACACAGGAAGCGACGGTTTGTTCGCCCATGGTATGGCTGATGTCAAAGCACTCCATCCGCTTCACTTCCGGCAATTTCAACACGCTGGCAAGCGCGGTCAGTCGCTGGTGAACGGTAGATTGCTGCGAAAGTTTGCTGATTAAGGCCGTCGCCGCATTGGTGCGCGCGAGTTTCAGATAACGCGCCCTATCGCCGCGAGGTTTGGTTTGAACATTAATCTTGCGTCCCGCCAGTTCTGAAAGGGAATCGGCGAGCAGCGTTTTATCGCTAAGATTAAAATCGAGCAGGATCTCACCCGGTAAGGTGCGCATCTGGCTGCCTTGTAAATAGAACTGACCTACGAAGGTTTCTACCACCTCGCTCAGTTCCGTACCGCCAGGCACTTTCGGGAAATAGCTGCGGCTGCCGAGCACTTTGCCCTGACGAATGAACAATACGTGGACACAAGCCATGCCCGCATCGAACGCCACACCAATAACGTCAAGGTCGTTGCCGGTATTGGAAACAAACTGTTTTTCGGTGACGCGTCGCACCGCCTGAATTTGGTCGCGAATACGTGCCGCTTCTTCAAACTCCAGATTCTGACTGGCAGTTTCCATACGGCTAATGAGTTGCGTAAGCACCTGATCATCTTTGCCAGACAAAAACAGGCGCACATACTCGACCTGCTGAGCGTATTCTTCTTCACTCACCAGTCCTTCAACGCACGGTCCCAGACAGCGCCCTATCTGATATTGCAGACACGGACGCGAGCGATTGCGATAAACACTATTTTCGCACTGGCGAATGGGGAAAATCTTTTGCAGTAGCGCCAGAGTTTCACGTACGGCATAGCCATTCGGGAACGGGCCGAAATATTCACCTTTGGCATGCTTCGCACCACGATGCATCGCCAGACGCGGGTGGGTATCGCCACTCAGGAAGATAAAAGGATAAGATTTATCATCGCGTAGCAAAACGTTGTAACGCGGCTGATAGAGTTTGATGTAGTTGTGTTCCAGCAACAGCGCTTCGGTTTCTGTATGAGTAACCGTTACATCAATTTGCTGAATCTGGGCGACCAGCGCTTCGGTTTTGCGCGAAGCGAGGTTGCTACGGAAATAGCTGGAAAGCCGTTTTTTCAGGTCTTTCGCTTTGCCTACATAGATAACCGTACCACCAGCATCGTACATGCGATAAACGCCTGGCTGGCTGGTTACGGTTTTTAAAAACGCTTTTGCGTCAAACTGATCACTCACTGACTTGATAATGTCTCCGCATTACACAGACCATGGCGAATTGCCAGGTGAGTCAGCTCAACATCGCCATGAATGTTTAGTTTACTGAACATACGATAGCGGTAGCTGTTCACCGTTTTCGGACTGAGATTGAGCTGTTCTGAGATCTCATTGACCTTCTGGCCCTTGGTGATCATCAGCATAATCTGCAATTCACGTTCAGACAAACTGGCAAATGGGCTTTCTGTTTTTTCTGGTTCGATCTGGCTTAACGCCATTTGTTGAGCGATGTCAGAAGCAATGTAACGCTGCCCTGAATAGACAGAACGAATCGCACTCACGACTTCCTGCGGAGCCGCGCCTTTGCTGAGGTAGCCCGCAGCACCGGCCTGCATGACTTTCGCTGGTAAAGGGTTTTCTGTATGAACGGTAAGCATGATGATTTTGACATCAGCTGTGGAACGCGCGATTTTACGCGTCGCCTCAAGACCGCCAATGCCCGGCATACTCATGTCCATTAGCACCACGTCAACGGCATTTGTCCGGCACCACTTAACGGCGTCTTCACCGCACGATGCCTCACCGACGACTTTTATACCCTTTATATCTTCCAGAATGCGTCGTATCCCTGCGCGCACCAGTTCGTGGTCATCAACAAGTAGAACGTTGATCAAAGAAATATCTCCAGAAATAGGGATAACGCTACTGATAGTTAGTCATTCGTATATTAGCGGTTTTTATTGCAACTTTGAAACGTTAAAAATGGTGGGTATTCGATTTTTCTCTCGTTTTTGTCAATTCGATTGTCCACAGTTATGGTCACGCCCGTCACCAACGGCTTACCAGATCGTTTCACAGTAAGCCCTACGATGAAATGTGACAAAAATTGACTTTATTCAGCAAAAATGAAAATCAGCCCGCTGAATATGTAACATTAATTAACCCGAACAATACGGGCAAAAACATTCATGATAAAAATATTTATTGGTCATTATATTAACGTATTTTATAGCACTGCCGATATCACGCTCAAAAAACAACCACTGCTATTTTTAGCAAAGCTTATGGTATACTCCGCCGCCTTAACATTTTTCACCGCAAATTTTCATTGCAACATGACGAGGAAAATAAATGAGTACGCCTGATTTTTCTACTGCCGAGAATAATCAAGAACTGGCAAATGAAGTCTCCTGCCTGAAAGCGATGCTGACGCTGATGCTGCAGGCGATGGGACAAGCTGACGCGGGCCGCGTGATGTTAAAGATGGAAAAACAGCTTGCGCTGATCGAAGACGAAACCCAGGCTGCAGTATTTTCCAAAACGGTTAAGCAAATTAAACAAGCCTACCGTCAGTAATATAAAACCGGCTGAGAGCGTGCCTTTCAGCCGGTTTTTGCATCTGGCACGCAGAAAGAAAAGCGATCAAATTAAGCCAGTAGCGGCCGCGTAACAGGCCACCTGGGTCTTATTTGGTGCATTGATTTTTTTCTGCATGTTTTTCTGATGGAAATTGACCGTATTCTCAGAGATTGACAAAATCATCGCTATCTCTGCTGATGTCTTCCCTTCCGCCGTCCATTTCAGAATTTCTTTTTCGCGCTTGCTGAAATTCATCTCTGGCGTCATCACTATTTCATCATTTAAACGCATCAGAGCCATCAGACTTTCGCGCACCAGTAACTGCATTTTTAATTGCAGTTCATCACTAAGAATGGGTATTTCGCGCGTGCTGCAACGGGAAAAGGACAAAAAGCCCAGCGCCCGATTTGGCAGCATTAAATACTGAGTGACACCGCGGCGTAAACCATGTGCGTGCGCGGCTTCCCATAATGGCTGTGCTTCGCTGAATAAGTCATCATTCCACATTAAATGGCCCTGACTAAAGTTTTCAGGGTTCAGCACAGGATCAATTGCGAGAAAATTTTTTGCCTGATAATAACTAACCCACGACTCAGGGTAATTGGTGTAGAAAGCCACTTTAGGTCGCGTGAATGGTACCGGGTGGCGAACACATAACGAATAGTAATCGTACTCCAGCTGCTGAGCCTGAAGCTCTATTTCATGGTAGACCTCTTCTGCGGCCTCCATCCTCTGAAAACGCAACAGCATCGTGCGACGCCAGCTGAAAAAATCCGTATCCTGCATAGTAAACCGCAACGCCCCTGAGAGTGAGTATCATTTATAATGATAATTCAAACTATCACATAAATAAGATTTATATATAATTTATATTATTCAGGCAATGAATTACTTTTGCAAGCCATCGCATTCTCTTATGTTATTAATGAGTTATGCTGATTTGTTAAGCAGTTTTATCACGCTTGAAATGGCGTCCCGCCCCGACAGGTGAATCGTCGGGGCTGATTTTTTCTTATTATTGCAGCAGAAACTTCTCGAGGAACTGTCGGGTGCGAGGCTGCTGGGGATCGGCAAATAACGCTTTTGCTGCCCCCTGCTCGACTATCCGCCCCAGGTCCATAAAAATCGCCCGGTCCGCAACATCCCGGGCAAAGCTCATTTCGTGCGTCACAATCACCATCGTGCGCTTTTCCTGCGCCAGCTGGCGGATTGTGTTCAGGACTTCGCCCACCAGCTCTGGATCCAGCGCTGACGTTGGCTCGTCAAACAAAATCACCTCAGGACGCATTGCCAGCGCACGCGCAATCGCTACACGCTGCTGTTGACCGCCAGACAAACGACGTGGATAGCTGGTTTCTTTACCGGCCAGCCCAACTTTCGCCAGCAGCTCGCGAGCGCGCGCCGTGGCCTCTTCTTTCGGTTCGCCTTTGACGATCACCGGCCCTTCAATAATGTTTTCCAGCACCGTACGATGCGGAAACAAATTAAAGTTCTGGAAGACAAACCCGACGTGCTGACGCAACTGGCGAATCAGCGATTTTTGCTGACTTAATGAACGTGCAGTATCAATAGTGATATCGCCAACGGTGATCGTTCCCGCTTCCGGTTGTTCCAGCAGATTTATGCTGCGTAGCAACGTGGTTTTGCCGGAACCACTCGGACCGATAATTGCCACCACTTCGCCAGGCTTTACCTCGAGGTCGATACCGTGTAGCACCGTCTGACCGTGGAATTTTTTCACCAGGTTCTTAACTTCAATGGCACTCATTTGGGTTCTCTCTCCTGGCGATTAAGTTGATTCTCAAAATGGTTCTGCAACGTCGATAACACAGTCGCCATGATCCAGTAGATGAGCGAAGCCGCCAGGTACATGGTGAACACCTCCAGCGTGCGCGAGGTAATCAACTGCGCCTGACGGAACAGCTCCGGCACCTGGATTGTCGCGGCCAGCGACGTATCTTTTACCAGACTGATAAAGCTGTTCGACAGCGGCGGCAACACCACCCGCGCCGCCTGTGGCAAAATCGCGCGACGCATGGTCTGCCACGGCGTCATACCAATACTGGCAGCGGCTTCCCACTGACCTTTATCAATAGAAGAAATGGCGGCGCGCAGCGTTTCGGCGGCATAGGCGGCAGTGTTCAGCGACAGACCAATCATTGCTGACGGAATGGGATCTAATTCGATACCAAACTGCGGCAGGCCGTAATAGATCATAAACAGTTGTGCGATGAGCGGCGTACCACGAAAAATAGAGATATAAAAACGCGCCAGCCAGCGCACGGGCCAGATTGGCGACAGGCGCATCAGCGCGAGAATAAACCCGAGTAGTAAGCCAAAAAACATGCCGCCGATACTGAGTTGCAGGGTATACCCAGCCCCTTTCAACAGGAACGGCAAGGAATCAATAACCAGTTGTATACTTTCTTGCATGAGCGTTCCTGGAGCTAAACGTGGGGATGATAGGCGAACAGCGCAGGCGCGCCGCCGGTATGAATAAACAGAATCGGCCCTTCATCTTTGAAGCGTTTCTGACTGATACCGTCAATCAGCCCCGCCATCGCTTTTCCGGTATACACAGGATCAAGCAGAATGCCTTCCAGACGCGCCAGCAATTTCACTGCTTCCATGCCTTCGTCGTTCGGCACGCCGTAGCCAGGTGCAAAATAGTCATCCCAGAGTAAAATTTCCGCTGATGCGGTCAGCTCCAGTTCTTTCGCAATCGCCTGTTGTAGGTTAACCACTTTCGGCAATTGATCGGCAACGGAACGCGACACGGTCACGCCAATCAGTTCGCTTTCAGGCATCAGGTGTTCCAGCCCAACAGCCAATCCGGCGTGAGTTCCGGCACTGCCCGATGCGACCACCACCGACGAAATATTAACCGCCCCTTCACACTGTTGCGCGATTTCCAGCGCACTCTCCACATAACCCAGCGCGCCCAGAGCATTAGAACCGCCAACCGGAATGACATACGGGCGAAAGCCTTGTGCTTCGACTCGCGTCGCCAGCTCTTCCAGTTGGGCATTGGGATCGGTCAGTGCGTCGCACATTTCAATCTGGGTATTGAACAGATTCAGCAACAAACGATTGCCGTTGGTTAAATAGTTTTCTGCGGTTGTGCCAATAGGATTTTCCAGCAGCGCCACGCAGTGCAGGCCGAGTTTCGCCGCAACTGCGGCAGTCTGCCGCACATGGTTAGACTGGATCGCGCCGGCAGTAATCAGCGTATCGGCACCTTCGCGCAGGGCATCTGCCGCGAGAAATTCCAGCTTACGTAATTTATTGCCGCCCATTGCCATGGGTGTGACGTCATCCCGTTTGATGAAAATTTCCCGTCCAAGATAATCAGAAAAGCGCGGCAGATATTCGAGCGGCGTTGGCGCGCCGATAAACTCCAGCCGTGGAAAACGGGTTAAATTATGCAGTGGCATAATAGCCTCCGATGTGTGTTGTTGTGATTTTCTTATTATGCACGCTGAAAACGCGTAAATAAAAAAGGCGCTAGTGAAAGCGCCCTTTTTTGTCATTATGCTGATTATTTGGTCACATCAGCACCAAACCATTTTTCGGAAAGGGCTTGCAGAGTGCCATCTTTTTGCATTTCCGCAATTGCATCGTTCACTGCTTTCAGCAGGTCTTCATTTCCTTTACGCAGCGCCACGCCAGACTCCTGACGGGAGAATGCTTCACCGGTTACTGCCAGCGTATCGTTGGTTTTCTTCACCAGATCCAGCGCCGCCAGACGGTCAACGAGGATCGCATCGATACGGCCTACGCGCAGATCCTGATATTTGGTCGGGTCATCATCATAGGTACGCACATCGACGCCCTGAACATTCTGCCGCAGCCACTCTTCATAGTTGGTGCCCAGACCGACACCCACTTTTTTGCCTTTCAGATCAGCAGCCGTTTTAATGGTGCCTTCGTTACCTTTTTTCACCAGCGCCTGAATACCAGAAATGGTGTACGGGGTAGAGAAATCGTATTTTTTCTTGCGCTCATCAGAAATGGTGACCTGATTAATCACCACATCAATACGTTTAGAGTCCAGCGACGCTAGCATACCGTCCCATTTGGTCGGTTTTAGTGACGCCTCAACGCCAAGATGTTTTGCCAGCTGTTGGGCAAATTCCACTTCAAAACCGGTTAATTTGCCGTCATCCCCCTGAAAACTGAACGGCGGATAAGTTCCTTCCAGCCCTACCAGTAGCGTACCGCGCTCTTTGACTTTATTAAGCAGACCTTCATCTGCAAAACTTTTAACGCTCATGCCCGCAACCAGCGCCACGGCCATCACACCCATCAATGCCTGACGTCCCAGATGTGCTAATTTCATATTCACCCCGAATGTTGTTATGTCTGTTTGCAGTGTAGAGCCATTGTTTGTAAACACAAAAACAACTCCGCTACATCTTATTCTTATTTAATATATATCAGAAGCAGGCAGGCTGGAGGATTTCGGCACAAGTCCGGTACACGTTTGACGCTGATAGTGTTGATACTTCCGTAATGCGATGCGGTAATTGTTGGTGCTGGTGGTGGGCAGCCACGGGGCGAGGATTTCATCAAGGAAACCGTCCTGCAGCTGATCGAGGGAAATATTTTGCTCATGTAGATGATTCCCCAAACGGCGCAAACGAACGACATATTCACGCACCGTACCTGGGCTCATTTCAGTTTGCTCAAAAAGAAATTGCTTAAAGCCGATAATATCGAAAAAATCACTCTGCGTTTTGCAATGTAAATCACCGCAAAATCGGCACAATGCCGCCCATGACTGTTGTTCCACTTGCCAGCCATTTTCATCAAGCAGCGTGTCCAGGCGGGAAATCTCGATTTTATTCACTATTTTGCCGTCGCGAACTAAGGTAATGCGATCGAGTAATTTACGGCAATGCGCGCAATGGGCCTGGCTGTGTTTAAAGTCTTTAAGATAGCGGCTTAATGGCCGTCTTTTCAGGTGCTGCACCATCATTAAGAACTCCTGGTAGTCAAAGTTAAAGTGCGGCATTTACTGACGTTATAACTTACCCAGTTTAGTGCTTAACCGTTTAATGGCCTGGCTGTGTAACTGACTGACCCGCGATTCCCCGACCTCCAGCACCGCGCCAATCTCTTTGAGATTCAGCTCTTCCTAGTAATAGAGGGTTAATACCAGTTTTTCGCGCTCCGGCAACGTTTCGATAGCTTCCATCACCCGCTGGCGCAGATTACTGTCCAGCAGTTGTTGTAGCGGGTTTTCTCGCTGATGATCATCAGTAACCAGTTCGATGCTATCGCCGTGCTCTTCGCGCCACTCATCGTAGGAGAAAAGCTGGCTGTTATTGGTGTCGAGCAACATTTGGCGATAATCGGCAATATCGATCCCTAAACGTTCCGCTACCTCAGTTTCCGTGGCGTTGCGGCCAAGTTCCTGCTCCAGTTACCCTATTGCCTGTGCCACTTCACGCGCGTTGCGTCGCACGCTGCGCGGCACCCAGTCACGGCTGCGAAGTTCATCCAGCATAGCGCCACGGATACGCTGCACTGCGTAAGTTGTAAATGCCGTTCCTTGTAGGGCGTCATAGCGTTCGACGGCATTAAGTAACCCAATGCCGCCCGCCTGTAGCAGATCGTCAAGTTCCACGCTCGCGGGCAGTCGAACCTGCAGGCGCAATGCTTCGTGACGCACCAGCGGGACATAACGCTGCCACAGCGAGTGTTTATCCATTACACCTTCAGCGGTATAGAGTGAATTCACGATAAACAGCCCTGCGTTATATGAGTTATCGGCATGATTATCCGTTTCTGCAGGGTTTTTAATCGGACGATTAGTGGGTGAAATGAGGGGTTATTTGGGGGTTACCGGTAAATTCCATGCAGAAAAAACCCCGCCGGTGGCGGGGAAGCACGTTGCTGACAAATTGCGCTTTATGTTGCCGGATGCGGCGTAAACGCCTTATCCGGCCTACAAAAATGTGCAAATTCAATAAATTGCAATTCACCTTGTAGACCTGATAAGTGCAGCGCATCAGGCAATTTGGCGTTGCCGTCAGTCTCAGTTAATCAGGTTACGACGATTAACCCTGCAGCAGAGACAGAACCTGCTGCGGTACCTGGTTGGCTTTTGCCAGCACGGAGTTACCGGCCTGCTGGATGATCTGCGCTTTCGACATGTTGGACACTTCGGTCGCATAGTCGGCGTCCTGAATACGGGACTGCGCTTCAGACAGGTTGGTAGTGGTGTTGTTCAGGTTGGTGACTGCAGAATCCAGACGGTTCTGAATAGCACCCAGGGATGAACGGAATTTGTCGATGGAGCTGATAGCTTCATCCAGGGCAGCCAGAGGATCTTTGGTTGCAGTGCCTGCACTGGTGGTTTCAGTGGTCAGTTTGCCTGTAGAGTTAACATAAGCCTGTGCCCCAACAGTAGCTGCAAATTTACCAGTTGCACCTGCGCCATTTGAAGCTACAGTTACTGTACCGGTATCCTTATCGACGTTGTAGTTGATAGTGTAAGATGCGGTTGTGGTGAGCTCTTTGTCTGCATCAGTATAGGTGTCATTCGAATTACCAGCACCATTAGTATTCGCACCACCGAAGGACGCCGTTGCAGACTGAATACCTGTATTATACTTAATTGTCGCACCAGTAACTGCTGTGTTAGCCGTTGCAGCACTCTGCACTGTGCTCAGTACAGTATCAGCGCTTACAGTTTTGGTGTAGGTTACGCCAGAAGTTGCCGCTGCACCAAAGTTATAAGTTGTGCCAGACAACTGGATAGAACCAGTTGTCGCTAAGGTACTACCGCTAGCAAACAGATCGGACAATTTCGCTGAAGATGCAATGCCGGCGTTGTTTGTAGATAGGTTACCAGTAGCGTCTAGGTACGCGGCTTTACCACCGATGGTCACATCGCCATTAGCATCTACATCAAACTTCACATCACCAGTACTACGAGTATAAACACCTGATGCAGTAGTGCCAGCCGCTGGTTTCAGAGTATTCGCAAAGTTAACAACATCGCCATCTGCAACTGTTGCTTGAGTGGTGAAGTTCCCTTTAGCCGCATCATAAGTATAGATCGCAGCACTCGAGCCAGTAGTAGTAACTGTATCTCCGGTTTTCAGGCGAGACAGTGCATCGCTAGCGCTGAGTACTGTATTGTTTGTGGTCACAGCATAAGGACCTGTTCCCGTTGCACCAGCAGCGGTCAGATCGCTGACTGTAGCAGCTTTGTTCGCAATAGTGCCTTTGCCATTCACGTTAAAACCATTCAGCCCCAGCGTATCTGAGTCAATTTTCTTCAGATCAATCGTGATAGTCTGGCCGTCATTCGCACCAACCTGAATTTTCATTGAACCGTCTTTCGCCAGTGCGTTCACGCCGTTGAACTGGGTCTGGCCAGATACGCGGTCAATTTCGTCCAGACGGGATTTGATTTCGTCCTGAATGGAGTCCAGATCCGAATCGGAGTTAGTCCCGGTAGAAGCCTGAACCGTCAGTTCACGAATACGCTGTAAGTTGTTGTTGATTTCGGACAGCGCGCCTTCAGTGGTCTGCGCAACGGAGATACCGTCGTTGGCGTTACGGGCCGCCTGAGTCAGGCCTTTAATATTAGAAGTAAAACGGTTAGCAATCGCCTGACCTGCGGCGTCATCCTTCGCGCTGTTAATACGCAAGCCAGAAGACAGACGCTCGATAGAACTCGACAGCGCAGACTGGTTCTTGTTGATATTATTTTGAGTGATCAGCGAGAGGCTGTTGGTATTAATGACTTGTGCCATGATTCGTTATCCTATATTGCAAGTCATTGATTACGTATTGGGTTTCCACCCGTCGGCTCAATCGCCGTCAACCCTGTTATCGTCTGTCGTAAAACAACCTTTAGAATTTTTTTCACAAACAGCCATTTTTTGTTAGTCGCCGAAATACTCTTTTCTCTGCCCCTTATTCCCGCTATTAAAAAAAACAATTAAACGTAAACTTTGCGCAATTCAGGCCGATAACCCCGGTATTCGTTTTACGTGTCGAAAGATAAAAGGAAATCGCATGGCAAGTATTTCATCGCTGGGAGTCGGGTCAGGTCTGGATTTAAGTTCAATCCTTGATAGCCTCACCGCCGCGCAAAAAGCGACGCTAACCCCTATTTCAAATCAGCAATCGTCGTTTACCGCTAAACTTAGCGCCTACGGTACGCTGAAAAGCGCGCTGACGACTTTCCAGACCGCCAATACTGCATTGTCTAAAGCCGATCTTTTTTCCGCCACCAGCACTACCAGCAGCACCACCGCGTTCAGTGCCACCACTGCGGGTAACGCCATCGCCGGGAAATACACCATCAGCGTCACCCATCTGGCGCAGGCGCAAACCCTGACCACGCGCACCACCAGAGATGATACGAAAACGGCGATCGCCACCAGCGACAGCAAACTCACCATTCAACAAGGCGGCGACAAAGATCCGATTACCATTGATATCAGCGCGGCTAACTCATCGTTAAGCGGGATCCGTGATGCTATCAACAACGCAAAAGCGGGCGTAAGTGCGAGCATCATTAACGTGGGTAACGGTGAATATCGTCTGTCAGTCACATCAAATGACACCGGCCTTGATAATGCGATGACACTCTCGGTCAGCGGTGATGATGCGCTACAAAGTTTTATGGGCTATGACGCCAGTGCCAGCAGCAACGGTATGGAGGTCTCGGTCGCCGCCCAGAATGCGCAGCTGACGGTCAACAACGTCGCCATTGAGAACAGCAGCAACACCATCAGCGACGCGCTGGAAAACATCACCCTGAACCTGCACGATGTCACCACGGGCAACCAGACGCTAACCATCACTCAGGACACCTCCAAAGCGCAAACGGCGATTAAAGACTGGGTGAATGCCTATAACTCGTTAATAGATACCTTCAGTAGCCTGACCAAATACACCGCCGTAGATGCGGAAGCTGATAGCCAGAGTTCTAGCAATGGCGCACTGCTCGGCGACTCCACGCTGCGGACGATTCAGACGCAGTTGAAGTCGATGCTGAGTAATACCGTCAGTTCTTCCAGCTATAAAACGCTGGCGCAGATTGGTATCACGACCGATCCCAGCGATGGCAAACTGGAACTGGATGCCGACAAACTCACCGCTGCACTGAAAAAAGATGCCAGCGGCGTAGGTGCATTGATTGTTGGCGATGGTAAAAAAACCGGCATCACGACCACCATCGGCAGCAACCTGACCAGTTGGCTTTCGACAACGGGCATTATTAAAGCCGCTACCGATGGCGTTAGTAAGACCCTGAATAAGTTAACTAAAGACTACAACGCCGCCAGCGATCGCATTGATGCGCAGGTCGCGCGCTACAAAAAACAATTTACCCAACTGGACGTTTTAATGACCTCGTTAAACAGCACCAGCAGCTACTTAACGCAGCAGTTCGAAAACAACAGTAATTCCAAGTAATCATTATTCATCGGGAGATAGGTCATGTACGCGGCAAAAGGCACCCAGGCCTATGCACAAATTGGCGTCGAAAGCGCCGTAATGAGCGCCAGCCAGCAGCAGCTGGTCACCATGCTATTTGATGGAGTGCTGAGCGCACTGGTTAGAGCGCGCCTGTTTATGCAGGACAACAATCAGCAAGGCAAAGGCGTCTCTTTGTCAAAAGCGATCAACATCATTGAGAACGGACTGCGGGTGAGTCTTGATGAAGAGAGCAAAGACGAACTAACCCAAAACTTGATTGCTCTTTATAGCTATATGGTCAGGCGCTTGCTGCAAGCCAATTTACGCAACGATGTCTCCGCAGTCGAAGAAGTGGAAGCATTAATGCGCAATATTGCCGATGCCTGGAAAGAGTCGTTACTCTCCCCTTCTTTGATTCAGGACCCAGTCTGATGAACCATGCACCGCATTTGTATTTCGCCTGGCAACAACTCGTCGAAAAAAGCCAGCTCATGTTACGCCTGGCAACGGAAGAACAATGGGACGAACTCATCGCCAGCGAAATGGCGTATGTGAATGCGGTGCAGGAGTATAGCACACCTGACTGAAGAGGTTGCCCCGTCCACCACGATGCAGGAGCAGCTCCGCCCGATGCTGCGCCTGATTCCCGACAACGAAAGCAAGGTAAAGCAGTTATTACAGATTCGTATGGATGAACTGGCGAAACTGGTCGGTCAGTCATCGGTGCAAAAATCGGTGTTAAGTGCCTATGGCGATCAGGGCGGCTTTGTGCTGGCTCCGCAAGATAACTTCTCGTGAATCTTAACGAGCTAATGGTTCGCGAATAATCCGATTACGGCTACGCTTCTAATGTTCCCCTTGAATGGAGTCGAAGAATGCGTAATCCCACGCTGTTACAATGTTTTCACTGGTATTACCCGGAAGGCGGTAAGCTCTGGCCTGAACTGGCCGAGCGCGCCGACGGTTTTAATGATATTGGTATCAATATGGTCTGGTTGCCGCCCGCCTATAAAGGCGCATCGGGCGGGTATTCGGTCGGCTACGACTCCTATGATTTATTTGATTTAGGCGAGTTTGATCAGAAAGGCAGCATCCCTACTAAATATGGCGATAAAGTACAATTGCTGGCCGCCATTGACGCCCTGAAACGTAATGACATTGCGGTGCTGTTGGACGTGGTAGTCAACCACAAAATGGGCGCGGATGAAAAAGAAGCTATTCGCGTGCAGCGTGTAAATGCTGACGACCGTACGCAAATTGATGAAGAAATCATTGAGTGCGAAGGCTGGACGCGTTACACCTTCCCCGCCCGTGCCGGGCAATACTCACAGTTTATCTGGGATTTCAAATGTTTTAGCGGTATCGACCATATCGAAAACCCTGATGAAGATGGCATATTTAAAATTGTTAACGACTACACCGGCGAAGGCTGGAACGATCAGGTTGATGATGAATTAGGTAATTTCGATTATCTGATGGGCGAGAATATCGATTTTCGCAATCAT
Organism: Shigella sp. FC1661; assembly: GCF_001712525.1. Taxonomy (NCBI): domain Bacteria; kingdom Pseudomonadati; phylum Pseudomonadota; class Gammaproteobacteria; order Enterobacterales; family Enterobacteriaceae; genus Shigella; species Shigella sp. FC1661. The sequence continues at coordinate 3,830 of NZ_MDGW01000199.1, read as the reverse complement.
GCCGTGACGGAAGAGATTAAATACTGGGCGCGCTGGGTGATGGGACAAACGCAATGCGACGGTTTTCGTCTTGATGCGGTCAAACATATTCCGGCGTGGTTTTATAAAGAGTGGATCGAACACGTACAGGAAGTTGCGCCAAAGCCGCTGTTTATTGTGGCGGAGTACTGGTCGCATGAAGTCGATAAACTGCAAACGTATATTGATCAGGTGGAAGGCAAAACCATGCTGTTCGATGCGCCGCTGCAGATGAAATTCCATGAAGCATCGCGCATGGGGCGCGACTACGACATGACGCAGATTTTCACGGGTACATTAGTGGAAGCCGATCCTTTCCACGCCGTGACGCTCGTTGCCAATCACGACACCCAACCGTTGCAAGCCCTCGAAGCGCCGGTCGAACCGTGGTTTAAACCGCTGGCGTATGCCTTAATTTTGTTGCGGGAAAATGGCGTTCCTTCGGTATTCTATCCGGACCTCTACGGTGCGCATTACGAAGATGTCGGTGGTGACGGGCAAACCTATCCGATAGATATGCCAATAATCGAACAGCTTGATGAGTTAATTCTCGCCCGTCAGCGTTTCGCCCACGGTGTACAGACGTTATTTTTCGACCATCCGAACTGCATTGCCTTTAGCCGCAGTGGCACCGACGAATATCCCGGCTGCGTGGTGGTCATGTCGAACGGGGATGATGGCGAAAAAACCATTCATCTGGGAGAGAATTACGGCAATAAAACCTGGCGTGATTTTCTGGGGAACCGGCAAGAGAGCGTAATAACCGACGAACACGGCGAAGCAACCTTCTTTTGCAACGGCGGCAGCGTCAGCGTGTGGGTTATCGAAGAGGTGATTTAAATTCATCCCCGGCGGCAAGCCGGGGAGATTTCATTACGGCAGTGGCGTCGGTAACGGCGCTTTATCCAGCGCGGCGGCACACTCTGCCGTCGGGCGATCCACACGCTCCATCGTCATACCATCGTACTCAATGGTGTTACCGTCACGCTCAACCTCGTACAGCTCACGTTTTACGGTAACGTTAGTGAGATCATCAGACATCAATGTCAACTTACCCGGCACAGCAATCACCCGCTGCCACTGACGGCAATCCAGAGTATCACCCTCTTTAGTGACAATCAGGCTGCCTATCGCTTCCGGACTGACCAGCGCACGTTGCGGCCCTTTGGTCTGCCAGTAGCCCGCCAGCCAGTCCGGCGCGGGGGTTTTCACGACATTGTTATAGTTTTCGACTTCGGCACAGCCCGCCAGCAACATGAGCGCGCCTGCAATTGCGAGTTTTTTCATCATTCGTCCTGCATGAGAAGAAAAGAGGATTGTGGCATTAAAGCCCTGATGTCGCCAGCCTTTCCAGGTTCAGAGAGAAATTTGATCTAACTATTATTTTTGTGAATTATTACCCCGAAAATAAATTTGCATGATGTATGATTCGCGACTCTTGTTTCAAACCTTCTGAGTTCAGAGGCTACATTCATGTCATGGCAGCAATTCAAACACGCCTGGTTGATTAAATTCTGGGCACCCATCCCTGCGGTCATCGCGGCGGGTATTCTCTCCACTTACTATTTTGGCATTACTGGCACCTTTTGGGCTGTCACGGGTGAATTTACCCGTTGGGGCGGCCAGCTCCTGCAGCTGTTTGGCGTCCATGCTGAAGAGTGGGGTTATTTTAAAATTATCCATCTGGAAGGATCGCCATTAACCCGCATCGACGGGATGATGATCCTCGGCATGTTTGGCGGCTGCTTTGCCGCAGCGCTGTGGGCCAACAATGTCAAACTGCGCATGCCACGCAGCCGTATCCGCATTATGCAGGCCATTATTGGCGGTATTATCGCTGGTTTTGGCGCGCGTCTGGCAATGGGCTGTAACCTGGCGGCGTTCTTTACCGGTATTCCTCAGTTCTCGCTGCATGCCTGGTTCTTTGCCATCGCCACTGCCATTGGTTCATGGTTTGGCGCACGCTTTACCCTGCTGCCCATCTTCCGTATTCCCGTGAAAATGCAGAAAGTTTCTGCCGCCTCACCGCTGACGCAAAAACCGGATCAGGCGCGGCGTCGTTTTCGTCTCGGGATGCTGGTCTTTTTCGGTATGCTGGGCTGGGCGCTGCTCACGGCGATGAACCAACCAAAACTGGGGCTGGCAATGCTGTTTGGCGTCGGCTTTGGTTTACTGATTGAACGTGCGCAAATCTGCTTTACTTCGGCGTTCCGCGATATGTGGATCACCGGACGTACCCATATGGCGAAAGCAATCATTATCGGTATGGCGGTGAGTGCCATCGGGATCTTCAGTTACGTACAGTTAGGCGTTGAACCCAAAATCATGTGGGCGGGACCAAACGCGGTAATTGGTGGTTTACTGTTTGGTTTTGGCATCGTGCTGGCAGGCGGCTGCGAAACCGGCTGGATGTACGCGCGGTAGAAGGCCAGGTGCACTACTGGTGGGTCGGTCTGGGCAATGTGATCGGCTCGACGATTCTGGCGTATTACTGGGATGATTTCGCTCCGGGGCTGGCCACCGACTGGGACAAAATCAACCTGCTGAAAACCTTTGGCCCGATGGGTGGCCTGCTGGTGACATATTTGCTGTTGTTTACTGCGCTGATGTTGATTATCGGCTGGGAAAAACGCTTCTTCCGCCGTGCGGCACCGCAGACTGCTAAGGAGATCGCATGAAAAATATCGTTCCTGATTACCGCCTTGATATGGTGGGTGAACCCTGCCCTTATCCGGCAGTCGCAACCCTTGAGGCGATGCCGCAGTTAAAAAAAGGGGAAATCCTGGAAGTGGTGAGCGACTGTCCACAGTCGATCAATAATATTCCACTGGATGCGCGTAATCACGGCTATACGGTGCGGGATATTCAGCAAGACGGGCCGACCATTCGTTATTTAATTCAGAAGTAATCCCTCATTCCCGCTGTGGCCCACAGCGGGAACATCGTTGCCTCTGACACATAGATTTTACCCGCCCCCTCTCCTATTCTTTTCAGTATGATCTCAGGAGGTTTCTATGTGTGGACGCTTTGCCCAATCCCAAACGCGTGAAGATTACCTTGCGCTTCTCGCGGAAGATATTGAACGCGATATTCCCTACGATCCCGAACCCATTGGCAGATACAACGTCGCGCCGGGAACCAAAGTTCTTCTGCTCAGTGAACGTGATGAACACCTTCATCTGGATCCGGTTTTCTGGGGATATGCTCCCGGATGGTGGGATAAACCGCCGCTGATTAACGCCCGCGTAGAAACTGCCGCAACCAGTCGCATGTTTAAACCGCTCTGGCAACATGGTCGGGCAATCTGTTTTGCCGATGGCTGGTTTGAGTGGAAAAAAGAAGGCGACAAAAAACAGCCTTTTTTTATCTATCGTGCTGATGGACAACCTATTTTTATGGCCGCGATAGGTAGCACACCATTTGAGCATGGTGACGAAGCCGAAGGATTTTTAATTGTCACTGCTGCAGCAGACCAGGGTCTGGTAGACATTCATGACCGCCGCCCGCTGGTTCTGTCGCCAGAAGCTGCACAGGAATGGATGCGGCAAGAGATTGGCGGTAAAGAAGCATCAGAAATTGCTACCAACGGCTGTGTGCCAGCAAACCAGTTCACCTGGCACCCGGTATCGCGCGCGGTAGGTAATGTCAAAAACCAGGGCGCGGAGTTAATTCAACCTGTTTGTTGACATCCTCCACGCCCTGAAGGACGAGGCTCCCTGCTACGTTCAGGCTGTCGCCTGAATCATTTCGGTGGGTTCCTGCTTCAACGGGCGGCCTGACTGCACCATCTCTCCACAGGCAAGAACGGCGTG
>NZ_MDGW01000187.1:0-4169 GCF_001712525.1 Shigella sp. FC1661 | reverse complement strand
GTGCGTACCGGGCTGAGAGGCGGTGTAAGTGAACTGTAGTTGCCATGTTTTACGGCAATGAGAGCAGAGATAGCGCTGATGTCCGGCAGTGCTTTTGCCGTTACGCACCACGCCTTCAGTAGCGGAGCAGGAAGGACATCTGATGGAAATGGAAGCCACGCAAGCACCTTAAAATCACCATCATACACTAAATCAGTAAGTTGGCAGCATTACCTGCATCTGTGTCTCTGTATCTGGTTAAAAAAAGTCTGACCGATAAATCATTTGGTTGGCGCACTGGAATAATCTGAGTTTTATCACTACAGCTTATAGAGGCTTAAGGAAATTCGTAAGATATCAGCCACTATACCGATATAAATAATAAGACTCACCTGCAAACCAGACGGTAATTTAATGATGATGAACGCTTTCTTTCCGGCAATGGCGCTTATGGTGCTAGTGGGTTGTTCTACACCGTCACCCGTGCAGAAAGCACAACGGGTAAAGGTTGATCCTCTGCGTTCGTTGAATATGGAAGCGTTATGCAAGGATCAGGCGGCAAAACGTTATAACACCGGCGAGCAAAAAATCGACGTCACCGCCTTCGAACAGTTCCAGGGAAGCTATGAAATGCGCGGTTATACCTTCCGTAAAGAGCAGTTTGTCTGTTCTTTTGACGCAGATGGCCATTTTTTGCATCTTTCCATGCGTTAAGCCCTGCTTTTTCCCGTTTCGTACTGTATATCTTCCATCCAGCGGGTATACTGATCCCTTCCTTTAAATCCACACGTATCCAGCACGAAATAATATGCAAAAGTTTGATACCAGGACCTTCCAGGGCTTGATCCTGACCTTACAGGATTACTGGGCTCGCCAGGGCTGCACCATTGTTCAACCATTGGACATGGAAGTCGGCGCGGGAACCTCTCACCCAATGACCTGTCTGCGCGCGCTGGGGCCAGAACCGATGGCGGCTGCTTATGTTCAGCCTTCTCGTCGCCCGACCGATGGTCGCTACGGCGAAAACCCCAACCGTTTACAGCACTACTATCAGTTCCAGGTGGTCATTAAGCCATCGCCGGACAATATTCAGGAGCTGTACCTCGGTTCTCTGAAAGAGCTGGGCATGGACCCGACTATTCACGACATCCGTTTCGTGGAAGATAACTGGGAAAACCCGACTCTGGGTGCCTGGGGACTGGGCTGGGAAGTGTGGCTAAACGGCATGGAAGTGACGCAGTTCACTTACTTCCAGCAGGTTGGTGGTCTGGAGTGTAAACCGGTTACCGGCGAGATCACCTACGGTCTGGAACGTCTGGCCATGTACATTCAGGGCGTAGACAGCGTTTACGACCTGGTCTGGAGCGACGGCCCGCTGGGTAAAACCACCTACGGCGACGTGTTCCATCAGAACGAAGTGGAGCAGTCCACTTACAACTTCGAATACGCGGATGTGGACTTCCTGTTCACCTGCTTTGAGCAGTACGAGAAAGAAGCACAGCAGCTGCTGGCGCTGGAAAATCCGCTGCCGCTGCCAGCCTACGAGCGTATTCTGAAAGCCGCCCACAGCTTCAACCTGCTGGATGCGCGTAAAGCCATCTCCGTCACCGAGCGTCAGCGCTACATTCTGCGCATTCGCACCCTGACCAAAGCAGTGGCAGAAGCATACTACGCTTCCCGTGAAGCCCTCGGCTTCCCGATGTGCAACAAAGATAAGTAAGAGGCGGCTATGTCTGAGAAAACTTTTCTGGTGGAAATCGGCACTGAAGAGCTGCCACCAAAAGCACTGCGCAGCCTGGCTGAGTCCTTTGCTGCGAATTTTACTGTGGAGCTGGATAACGCTGGCCTCGCACACGGCACCGTTCAATGGTTTGCTGCTCCGCGTCGTCTGACGCTGAAAGTAGCTAACCTGGCGGAAGCGCAACCGGATCGTGAAATCGAAAAACGCGGCCCGGCGATTGCCCAGGCGTTCGACGCTGAAGGCAAACCGAGCAAAGCGGCAGAAGGTTGGGCGCGTGGTTGCGGTATTACCGTTGACCAGGCTGAGCGTCTGACTACCGATAAAGGCGAATGGCTGCTGTATCGCGCCCATGTGAAGGGCGAAAGCACCGAAGCACTGCTGCCGAATATGGTTGCGACTTCTCTGGCGAAACTGCCGATCCCGAAACTGATGCGTTGGGGCGCAAGCGACGTGCACTTCGTGCGTCCGGTGCACACCGTGACCCTGCTGCTGGGCGACAAAGTCATTCCGGCAACTATTCTGGGCATTCAGTCCGATCGCGTGATTCGCGGCCACCGCTTTATGGGCGAACCGGAATTCACCATCGACAACGCCGATCAGTATCCGGAAATTCTGCGTGAGCGCGGGAAAGTCATCGCCGATTACGAAGAACGTAAAGCGAAGATTAAAGCCGATGCCGAAGAAGCAGCGCGTAAGATTGGCGGTAACGCTGACTTAAGCGAAAGCCTGCTGGAAGAAGTGGCTTCGCTGGTGGAGTGGCCGGTCGTTCTGACCGCAAAATTCGAAGAGAAATTCCTCGCGGTGCCGGCTGAAGCCCTGGTTTACACCATGAAAGGTGACCAGAAATACTTCCCGGTGTATGCGAACGATGGCAAACTGCTGCCGAACTTCATCTTCGTTGCCAACATCGAATCGAAAGATCCGCAGCAAATTATCTCTGGTAACGAGAAAGTCGTTCGTCCACGTCTGGCGGATGCCGAGTTCTTCTTCAATACCGACCGTAAAAAACGTCTGGAAGATAACCTGCCGCGCCTGCAAACCGTGCTGTTCCAGCAACAGCTGGGTACGCTGCGTGACAAAACTGACCGCATCCAGGCGCTGGCTGGCTGGATTGCTGAACAGATTGGCGCTGACGTTAACCACGCAACCCGTGCGGGCCTGCTGTCTAAGTGTGACCTGATGACCAACATGGTCTTCGAGTTCACCGACACCCAAGGCGTTATGGGGATGCACTACGCGCGTCACGATGGCGAAGCGGAAGACGTAGCCGTCGCGCTGAATGAGCAGTATCAGCCGCGCTTTGCCGGTGATGACCTGCCGTCCAACCCGGTAGCTTGTGCGCTGGCGATTGCTGATAAGATGGATACTCTGGCGGGTATCTTCGGTATCGGTCAGCATCCGAAAGGCGACAAAGACCCGTTTGCGCTGCGTCGTGCCGCACTTGGCGTGCTGCGAATTATCGTTGAGAAGAACCTCAACCTTGATCTGCAAACGCTGACCGAAGAAGCAGTGCGTCTGTATGGCGATAAGCTGACTAACGCCAACGTGGTTGATGATGTTATCGACTTTATGCTCGGTCGCTTCCGCGCCTGGTATCAGGACGAAGGTTACACCGTTGACACCATCCAGGCGGTACTGGCGCGTCGTCCGACTCGTCCGGCTGATTTCGATGCCCGTATGAAAGCGGTATCGCATTTCCGTACCCTGGATGCAGCTGCTGCACTGGCGGCGGCGAACAAACGTGTATCTAACATTCTGGCGAAATCTGACGAAGTGCTGAGCGACCGCGTGAATGCCTCTACCCTGAAAGAGCCGGAAGAAATTAAACTGGCGATGCAGGTTGTGGTGCTACGTGACAAGCTGGAGCCGTACTTTGCGGAAGGTCGTTACCAGGATGCGCTGGTCGAACTGGCAGAGCTGCGTGAGCCGGTTGATGCTTTCTTCGATAAAGTGATGGTCATGGTTGATGACAAAGAATTGCGTCTCAACCGTCTGACCATGCTGGAGAAACTGCGCGAACTGTTCCTGCGCGTTGCGGATATTTCGCTGTTGCAGTAATAACGCCGTTATTAAAAAGCTGCCATCTGGCAGGCTTTTTTTATTATCGCTAAATAATACAGCAACCTTTAATAATCTTCTGCTGAATAAAGATTATCTCATATATTAATTTTATGAGATTTTTGGTAATGACTCCAACTTACTGATAGTGTTTTATGTTCAGATAATGCCCGATGACCTTGTCATGCAGCTCCACCGATTTTGAGAACGACAGTGACTTCCGTCCCAGCCTTGCCAGATGTTGTCTCAGATTCAGATTATGTCGCTCAATGCGCTGAGTGTAACGCTTGCTGATAACGTGCAGCTTTCCCTTCAGGCGTGATTCATACAGCGGCCAGCCATCCGTCATCCATACCACGACCTCAAAGGCCGACAGCAGGCTCAGAAGACG
>NZ_MDGW01000186.1:0-4197 GCF_001712525.1 Shigella sp. FC1661 | reverse complement strand
GAGCAGGTACCGGCATCCACGTTACAGACGGTCCCGGCAAAAGTGCCTGACCTGACCCCTATTAGCGGTTACCAGCGCCCCACCAGACCCGGTGACATCCCCCCCCGGATCATGGACGACTGGGGGCAGTAATCATGCCGGGTCTGGCTGGCTAACACCCCATTATAAGGGGTACGAATAAAGTAACGGGGGTAAGGTGAAATCTGTCAATCAGTACCGGCTTACGCCGGGCTTCGGCGGTTTTACTCCTGTGCCATATGCAACAACGGAGTGCCGCCTTCCATGCCGCTAACGTGGCATCAAAAAATCCCTCTTCTCCAGTTGCCCCCCTCCGAACTCAGAGTGTATTTTCATTTATTGATGAAATTTACTGTTTGCGCAATTTTCCTGTTTTAGTGTATTTTGTCATTCTGGAGGCTATAATATGTTTAATGTGATTACTCACCCGGCCGCACTGGATGAACTTCTAGAATTACCAGACAATCTGCGTGGTCGTATGACCAGACTGATTGAACGGCTGGAACAGGAAGGTAACAAAATGAAAATGCCTCACAGCCGTGTAATTGGCGGAGGGCTTTTTGAACTGAGAGTCGGGGATAAAAATATCGCAAGGACACTGTACGCTTATGCAACGGGTAACGAAATCTATCTGCTGCATGCATTTGTGAAAAAAACGCAAAAGACACCAACGAAAGCTATTGAAATTGCCAGGATGCGTCTGAAGGAGATGAACTGATGAAAGTAAAAGGTGTTCCATTCAGCCAGGTAAAGCAAAAACTACTCAGTACTCCAGAAGCTGTCAAAGGGTATGAGGATGCTGACAAAGAACTGGAGATGGTGGAAATGTTATACGAAATGAGAGAAAAAGCGGGATTAACAAAGTCAGCACTGGCCGAACGAATGGGGTTACGCCCGTCAGCCATCAGTCGCCTGGAAAGTAACCCTTTAGGGGCCAGCATGAAAACTTTGACAAAATATGCTCATGCCTGTGGCGCAACCATCGATATTCACGCTGTCTATTGAGGGGTCCGCTTGGAATTCGGAAAATAAACCACGTTAAGACTATTTTTTAGATAAATGACTTTCAGGAATCGCCAAGATGGCGGGATAACAGCGGTTTTGGTGTCCTAAATCGTACAATTCTGTACATCCACGCAAGGGAATGTACGGAAGTAAGCCAGACGGTTATCGGACGGTCAGAACATTTCGTACAGCCTTTACGTTCAGTGAGTTAGCTGGCCTGGACGTAACCACTCGTTAGCTCAATTCTCTTAGCGTGGGAAAATTTCCGAATTCCAAGCGGACCCCTTTATCCTTGCCCCGCTGAATGAGGAAACGCTGTTCCGGGGGATTATGCTGAACGTCTTCCGTTCATCGATAGGAATTAAAACCCCAAAAAGATTAAAAAAACACCACAAAACGGATGTTTCTTCAACACCACTTTTGCTCATATGAACGGAACCGACGATTAAACTGGATGGCTCTGATTGATTCAGGGTATGAATGGCGGTTTTTTGCTCCGTTTCCCTCAAAATGGACGCTACTTACCCTCTGCGGCTCTCAGCCGCACCACCGCATCCGGGCCAGCGGCTCATGCATCAGGACCTGCTCTGCCAGACGGTAGCCCCGCTTCAGCCCCGTAAAACGCATCTGACTCCCGCACAGCACGCACTTCAGCGGGTCAACCTTCAGTAACCTCTGATACATCCCTCTCCAGGTGATTTGCATCGCCGTTTTTCTCACTGTCTCCGTTATGATGTACACCACTTCTTCCAGTAACCGCCGTTTCGCCGGACTCAGAAAACCGTAGTACCTCACCATACGGAACCCCTTATCCGCCACATGCCAGGAGAACCTTTCCATGAACTCATCTCCACTCATCAACAGGTATTCTTCCCGTTTTGTTCGGTGACTGTTGTAACGCAGTCCGATTTCATCCTGACCGGCATAATGCTCCAGACGACTCACCGGCACCGGTGGCTTTTTCAGGTAAGAGCCAAAGTACACCGCCACATGGGTGGCATTATCCATCACCCGGGATACGTTGACATTCCAGCCACGGCGGTAATGCGTGTCCAGGAAGCGATTCCATTCCCGTTTACTGCTTCCTTCTGCTGCCAGCGCATCCGGCATCACCAGGTCAGGGTATTTCCGTGACAGTAACCGTGTTATCCGGTAGCGCCACATGCTCATCACCTTACGGGCGTAAAAATGAAGATTTTTCCAGGTGTGGCCCGACGTCACACCACCGGCAGTTGTCGATAAATGGATATGCGGATGCCACTGCTGGTCACGCCCCCATGTGTGGATCACCGTGAATATCCTCGGCTCCACATCTGCCTGATGGCAGATTTCCAGTATCACATCCGCTGCAATGCAGCTCATCTCTGCCAGCAACCACCGGTTGTGGAACACCAGGGACCAGTACTGGCAGGGTAACGTGAACACAATATGCTGCCATGGGCAGTCGGGGACCAGGCTCAGCAGATACTGTATCCACTGTGCGCCAGCCTTCACCCCGCAGTGCGGGCAGGAGCGGCTTTTACACCGGAAGCAGACCTTTTTTGTATGGCAACAGTCCGGTGATGAACAGCACCACTGTGTATACCCCATCAGTGTGGTCCCGCACGCCATGATTTTGGTCACCGACTCAATCACCACCGGACGTACTGCCCCTTCCGGCTGCTTCTCCAGCCAGTTAAGCCAGCGGTTTCCCTGCTGAAAGATATCGGCAAAACGGGGAAGCATCAGAAGGGCGGGGCGACTCCGTCCGGCCAGTGAACCGTGCCACACTCCGGGCAGTACATACCGCCGGCGCTGATACCGGAAAGAATGGTCGCAAATTCCCGCTCCGTGCAGCGGGCGATTTCCGGATACCCTTCGTCATCAACACGTACAAACCAGAAGACCAGCTTTTTGTTTCCCGCATCCACAAAGAACGGAATATTCAGGTCTGCGCAGCATTCAACGGCATCGTCAAAACTATCAAAGCGCAGAACTTCTGCGTCTTCTTCGTCAAAAAAATCATCTTCGTGAAGCTTCAGACATAGCGGGGAAGTTTGCTTCTTTGAAAGGCGGGTTTACGTTTACGGGGTTTAGCTGAACGGGCCATATAACCACCTGAAAGACAATGACATTGCCTGTTTTTATAACGGTAATTGCAGACCATGACAAGCCGCAGCCGTCAGGCTGCCTACTCGAGCTTCAGCTCAATAAAGGCGAGTATCGACATAAATTACCCCGATGGATCTTTTTTGCAAATCAGGGTGAATTCACGACCGGTGATTACGAAGAAATCATGAATAAGGCCAGCGCCCTGAGTCTGGTATCGAATGCAATCCTGTACTGGAACACATCAAGAATAAGCAATATTGTTGAAGGGTTACGTGAAAATGGTGAGGTTATTGATGATGACGTATTAGCCCATATATCATTACTGCCCTATAAACACGTATTACCTAATGGTACTTATTTTGTTGATGGAGAACCTTACGGTACTGAGCCTACCGAAAGAGCAAAACCGTAAGTTTCTGTTCAAATGCTCCCGCTGGTCCATCCGGACAGATTATCGACCATCAGGCTGTACAGGCCTGGGCGGACAGCCTCAGTACTGACAATCCGTTACCGGTGCCACGCTGATGGAACAGAAGTGGACCAGTAAGGCGCTTTCTGATTTGGCGCGGTTATATGATTTTCTGGTGCTGGCCAGTAAACCTGCTGCCGCCAGAATGGTACACGTATAGGAAATTGAAAAACCAGACGATACCGCTGTCCGCGCCTTATGCCACGTGAGCTTTTCTGCTTTTCCCTCCACTCCGGTGTTTTCTCTCTCTGCATGGTCGATTCTTATACCGCAACAGGCTGTTTTTTATACTTGCACCGATTCCCGGGCACACTTAGCCTGTGTCAGGCCGGCATATACCTCAGCAGACTGATATCCCGCGCGTTTTTCTTCAGCCCCTCCACATTCAGTCCCGCGATGGCCCGGCGGTATACCATCCGGCCGCCACACAGCACGCATTCGAACGAGTCACGACTCAGGAACTGTTTCACCATTTGTGCATAGCACACTTTCGCCACTGGTTCCTGTTTATCCATCCCCAGAGCACGGTACACCTGCGGCAGCTTCTCTCCACACACCCGGTTGGCAAGGAACCCGAAGTACCTCACCATCTTAAAAAACTTCTCCGGGATGTG
>NZ_MDGW01000185.1:0-4229 GCF_001712525.1 Shigella sp. FC1661 | reverse complement strand
GATGTGATTGTCTGCGCTGAAATGGACGAACAGTGGGGCTACGTCGGTGCTAAATCACGTCAGCGCTGGCTGTTTTACGCGTATGACAGGATACGGAGGACGGTTGTGGCGCACGTCTTCGGTGAACGCACTCTGGCCACACTGGAGCGTCTTCTGAGCCTGCTGTCGGCCTTTGAGGTCGTGGTATGGATGACGGATGGCTGGCCGCTGTATGAATCACGCCTGAAGGGAAAGCTGCACGTTATCAGCAAGCGTTACACTCAGCGCATTGAGCGACATAATCTGAATCTGAGACAACATCTGGCAAGGCTGGGACGGAAGTCACTGTCGTTCTCAAAATCGGTGGAGCTGCATGACAAGGTCATCGGGCATTATCTGAACATAAAACACTATCAGTAAGTTAGAGTCATTACCCGGGAAAGGGTCAGACAGCTTGCACCCTGAATAAAACCGCCAGGAATCGGAGCAAAGATAATCCGCATTCCGGGTGTTGTGAGCCTTTCAGCTATTTATATTTCCAACTTTTTTATATGTTTTTTTGAAGTGGTCTGGCTTAGTAATTAAATAAAAGATACAAACTAAATTGCTTCAATTAAATAAAATCCCGACTATTACTTGATACGTGATTATTGTCGGTGATTTTGTTTGTACACCATCAGTGTATATCTCAATAACCCCTGAATAAGTAGCTCTGAATAGGTATAAGGGATGTGGCCATTTTTAAATGGATTTCTTATGCCAAAAATGATCGTCGATTTCTCCATAAAATGTGAGCGATGCCGAAAGAAATAAAATTAGTTATTGCATTTGACGTTTGGGTGAAAGATTATCATTTGTCATACAAATGAGGGGTAGTATGTTGCTAGCCAATTAAAAAAGAACGCCATATTTATTGATGATTGATCCCCCGGTGGGGGGGGAAACATCGGGCATAAATGGGCATGAAGTAATGGAGTATTAGTTGTGAATGTCAATTTCTTTGTCACCTGTATTGGTGACGCCCTGAAATCAAGAATGGCACGAGACTCCGTGCTGCTACTGGAAAAACTCGGCTGTCGCGTAAATTTCCCGGAGAAACAGGGATGCTGCGGTCAGCCTGCGATCAATAGCGGTTATATCAAAGAAGCGATTCCAGGGATGAAAAATCTGATCGCCGCACTGGAGGATAACGACGATCCCATTATTTCACCGGCTGGCTCTTGCACCTATGCCGTAAAAAGTTACCCGACGTATCTGGCGGATGAACCTGAATGGGCATCACGTGCCGAAAAGGTTGCCGCGCGTATGCAGGATCTCACCTCTTTTATTGTTAATAAATTAGGGGTAGTCGATGTAGGTGCCAGTTTGCAAGGGAGAGCTGTGTATCACCCATCTTGTAGCCTGGCCCGTAAGCTGGGAGTGAAGGACGAGCCACTTACGCTGCTGAAAAATGTGCGTGGACTGGAGCTGTTGACCTTTGCTGAACAGGATACCTGCTGCGGATTTGGCGGCACGTTCTCGGTCAAAATGGCCGAAATATCCGGCGAGATGGTGAAAGAAAAGGTTGGGCACCTGATGGAAGTCCGCCCTGAGTATTTAATTGGTGCTGACGTGAGTTGCCTGCTGAACATCAGTGGGCGATTACAACGGGAAGGGCAGAAAGTCAAAGTGATGCATATTGCTGAAGTGTTGATGAGCCGCTGAGGATATAAAGATGTCGATCAAAACCAGTAATACAGATTTTAAGACACGCATCCGTCAGCAAATTGAAGATCCGATCATGCGCAAAGCGGTGGCAAACGCGCAGCAGCGTATTGGGGCAAATCGGCAAAAAATGGTCGATGAATTGGGGCACTGGGAGGAGTGGCGCGATCGGGCCGCCCAGATACGTGATCATGTTCTGAGTAATCTCGACGCTTATCTGTACCTGCTCTCAGAAAAAGTGACGCAAAACGGCGGTTACGTCTGGTTTGCAAAAAACAAAGAAGACGCTACCCGCTACATTTTACAGGTTGCCCAACGCAAAAATGCCCGGAAGGTGGTGAAATCTAAATCGATGGTGACCGAAGAGATTGGTGTCAATCATGTGTTGCAGGATGCTGGCATTCAGGTGATTGAAACCGATCTGGGTGAATATATTCTCCAGCTGGATCAAGATCCGCCATCTCATGTTGTGGTCCCGGCAATTCATAAAGATCGCCATCAGATCCGTCGAGTGCTACACGAACGTCTGGGCTATGAGGGGCCGGAAACGCCTGAAGCGATGACCTTATTCATCCGGCAAAAAATCCGCGAAGATTTCCTCAGTGCTGAAATAGGTATTACCGGCTGTAATTTCGCGGTGGCAGAGACAGGTTCGGTATGCCTGGTGACCAATGAAGGTAATGCGCGAATGTGTACCACGCTGCCTAAAACGCATATTGCAGTGATGGGAATGGAGCGTATTGCCCCCACGTTTGCCGAGGTAGATGTATTGATCACCATGCTGGCGCGCAGTGCCGTTGGTGCACGTTTGACGGGATACAACACCTGGCTGACAGGACCGCGCGAAGCGGGGCACATTGATGGTCCTGAAGAGTTTCATCTGGTTATTGTCGATAACGGGCGTTCTGAGGTGCTGGCCTCTGAATTTCGGGATGTGCTGCGCTGTATTCGCTGCGGGGCTTGTATGAATACTTGTCCGGCATATCGCCATATTGGCGGTCATGGATATGGCTCTATTTATCCAGGGCCAATTGGTGCGGTGATTTCTCCGCTACTTGGCGGCTATAAAGATTTTAAAGATTTACCCTACGCCTGCTCTTTATGCACTGCTTGTGACAGCGTGTGTCCGGTGCGTATTCCGCTGTCAAAACTGATTTTGCGTCATCGTCGGGTGATGGCAGAAAAAGGGATCACCGCAAAAGCAGAGCAACGGGCGATAAAAATGTTCGCTTATGCCAATAGTCATCCAGGATTGTGGAAAGTCGGGATGATGGCCGGCTCTCATGCGGCAAGCTGGTTTATCAATGGCGGCAAAACACCACTCAAATTTGGCGCGATTAGCGACTGGATGGAAGCACGCGATCTTCCTGAAGCTGACGGAGAGAGTTTCCGTAGTTGGTTTAAGAAACATCAGGCGCAGGAGAAAAAGAATGGATAATCGAGGCGAATTTTTGAATAACGTTGCTCAGGCACTGGGTCGCCCGCTGCGACTTGAACCGCAAGCAGAAGATGCGCCGCTTAACAACTATGCTAACGAGCGGCTTACCCAACTTAACCAACAGCAGCGCTGTGACGCGTTTATTCAGTTTGCCAGCGATGTTATGTTGACGCGCTGTGAGCTGACCAGCGAGGCGAAGGCGGCAGAAGCTGCAATACGTCTGTGTAAAGAGCTGGGAGATCAGTCGGTCGTGATTAGCGGTGACACGAGGCTGGAGGAATTGGGGATTAGTGAACGTTTGCAGCAGGAATGCAATGCCGTTGTTTGGGATCCGGCGAAAGGTGCCGAGAATATCTCGCAGGCAGAGCAGGCTAAAGTGGGTGTTGTGTATGCTGAATATGGTTTAACCGAATCGGGAGGCGTGGTTCTTTTTTCCGCCGCCGAGCGCGGGCGTTCATTGAGCCTGCTCCCGGAATCTTCTCTTTTTATCCTGCGTAAAAGCACAATCCTGCCGCGTGTAGCGCAACTCGCAGAAAAATTGCATCAGAAAGCGCAGGCCGGTGAACGAATGCCGTCCTGCATTAACATCATTAGCGGCCCTAGTTCAACGGCGGATATTGAGCTTATCAAAGTCGTCGGGGTTCATGGCCCGGTGAAAGCGGTGTATCTGATTATTGAGGATTGCTGAGAGAGATATGAGATCTGAACATAAACCTGAAGAAGGCATACGAGGTTGAAAATAGCGTTAAGGACAACCTGACTTAACCCCGTTCCGTCATGGTTATGCTGCTCTTCTGTAAATATCCTGGCATTAGTAATGCCAGGATATTTACAGTGAAAAAGACAGGCATCCATTCCTGAAAACGGGTTCCCTTCCCGGTCATTGTCACTTCAGCTTTATACAGGCACTCTCTATCAGAATGTTGTTTATTACTGCCCAGAGTTTTGTTGGTATTCATCTACCATTTTTTTGACAAGGCAAAACAGGTAATGACTCCAACTTACTGATAGTAAGCGTCAACGGAGCACCGTATTGACGCTTATTTATTGGTGAGTGCTACGTTCCATGGCAGGAGTTCGTCAACACGGTTGGAAGGCCATTCCGGCA
>NZ_MDGW01000184.1:0-4243 GCF_001712525.1 Shigella sp. FC1661 | reverse complement strand
CACCCCGTCAGTAGCTGAACAGGAGGGACAGCTGATAGAAACAGAAGCCACTGGAGCACCTCAAAAACACCATCATACACTAAATCAGTAAGTTGGCAGCATCACCTAGTCACATTATCCGTCAGTCGGACGACATGGTAGATAACCTGTTTATTATGCGTTTTGATCTTACGTTTAATATTACCTTTATGCGATGAAACGGTCTTGGCTTTGATATTCATTTGGTCAGAGATTTGAATGGTTCCCTGACCTGCCATCCACATTCGCAACATACTCGATTCGGTTCGGCTCAATGATAACGTCGGCATATTTAAAAAAGAGGTTATCGTTGTCTCTTTTTTCAGAATATCGCCAAGGATATTGTCGAGAGATTCCGGTTTAATCGATTTAGAACTTATCAATAAATTTTTTCTGGCCAATAGATATTCATCAAAATGAACATTGGCAATTGCCATAAAAACGATAAATAACGTATTGGGATGTTGATTAATGATGTGCTTGATGTGCTGACTGTTAGAAGCATCATGGATGAAACAGTCCTCATTAATAAACACCACTGAAGGGCGCTGTGAATCACAAGCTATGGCAAGGTCATCAACGGTTTCAATGTCGTTGATTTCTCTTTTTTTAACCCCTCTACTCAACAGATACCCGGTTAAACCTAGTCGGGTGTAACTACATAAATCCATAATAATCGTTGACATGGCATACCCTCACTCAATGCGTAACGATAATTCCCCTTACCTGAATATTTCATCATGACTAAACGGAACAACATGGGTCACCTAATGCGCCACTCTCGCGATTTTTCAGGCGGACTTACTATCCCGTAAAGTGTTGTATAATTTGCCTGGAATTGTCTTAAAGTAAAGTAAATGTTGCGATATGTGAGTGAGCTTAAAACAAATATTTCGCCGCAGGAGTATCCTGGAAGATGTTCGTAGGTATTATTTTTCGGATAATCCTTAGGATAACATGATAAACGTTACGGAATTATATTAATGGCAATTCACTAATAATATCAGCCAGCAAATTAAACATCTCACTGAATAAATGTTCGCAAAAAGGTGCAATTAACGGCATTAATGCCGCCATTAAAGAGATACCGACAGTCAGAGTTAATGGAAATCCAATAACAAAAATGGATAATTGCGGGGCCATACGATTCAGTAAACCTAATGCCAGATTCAGGGGCAGCAGCAGAGTAATGAGCGGTAACGCCAGCATCAGCCCGTTAAGGAAAATCAAACTCCCCGCTTTGGTGAGTGCCAGAAACGCATTGCTGTTCAACGGTTCGCCACCAATTGGCAGGGTGTGAAAGGTATCGACCAGCAGTGAAATCAACCATAAATGACCGTTAAATGTCAGGAACAGCAGTAACGCCAGCATATCCATGATACGCGCTAAAACGGGCATATTGAGATGGCTGGCCGGATCGACAAACGTCGCAAATGACAGCCCCATTTGCAGACCGATAATTTCGCCAGCGGTTCGCACAGCGGCAAAGGCAAATTGCATGGTAAAACCAAGCGCAATGCCGATCAGGATCTGCTGCACGGCCAGCCACAGAGCAAAGAACGAAAAAACAGGAACATCGTTGGCAGGTAATGATGGGGCAATGACGAACGTGATCATCATTGCCAGCCCCAGTTTTACCCGTTTCGGCACGCTGCGTTCGCTCAGAATTGGTGCGGTAGAAATGAGCGCCAGCACGCGCAGTAACGGCCAGAAGTACAGGCTTAACCAGGAAAGCCATTGATCGCTTGTCACCTGCATCATTGTACGGCCTACCCGATGATATACGGCAGGTTAGTGAACAAGGTGCGGACGTAATCCAGCAACAGATTGAGCATCCACGGTCCGGCAATAATAATGGCAATAAATACGGCGATGATTTTTGGAATAAACGACAGCGTCATTTCGTTGATCTGCGTGGCGGCCTGCAAAATACTGATGATAAGGCCCGTGACCAGCGCCACCAGCAACAGCGGGGCAGCCAGTGCCAGCACGACTTTCATCGCTTCAGTCCCCATCATCATGACCGATTCAGGTGTCATTTTGCCTCTCTAGCTGTAAAAGCTCTGCGCCAGCGAACCGACCAGCAATTGCCAGCCATCCACCAGTACAAACAGCATCAGTTTAAAGGGCAGAGCAATGGTGGCGGGGGGGACCATCATCATCCCCAATGCCATCAACACGCTGGCAATCACCAGGTCGATAATCAAAAAAGGAATGAAAATCGTGAAGCCTATCTGAAATGCGGTTTTCAACTCGCTGGTCACGTAGGCCGGGAGCAAAATGCGCATCGGCACGGCTTCAGGTCCCTGCAACGGGCCGGTATTCGCTAGTCTGGCAAACAACCCTAAATCTGCCTCACGGGTCTGACGCAGCATAAACTCACGTAGCGGCTGCGCCCCTTTTTCCAGCGCCTCCTGCATTGATATTTTCTCTTCGCTGAATGGCTGGTACGCATCGACATAAATTTTGTCGATCACCGGTGACATAATAAAAAAGGTCAAAAATAGTGCCAGCCCCAGCAATACCTGGTTAGGTGGCGCGGAGGGCGTTCCCAGCGCGTTACGCAATAAACCAAAAACAATGATGATGCGGGTGAAACTGGTCATCATCAGTAAAATTGCCGGAATAAACGTCAACGAGGTGATGAACACCAGCGTCTGCACCGGGAGCGACCAGCTTTGTCCACCGCCAGGCAGCGGCTGGCTGGTGATACCCGGCAGTTGCGCGAAGGCGAGGGGCGTAACCAGCCAGAGAAGGACAGGTGCGACAGACAACAAACGACGCATCAGGATCTCCCACTACGCTTAAGCAAATTTTTCATGACCGACTGAAAATCGGTCTGCGGTATCTCTTCTGTTGGTGCTGAAGGGGGAAGTTTATGCAGCAGATTGATTTGCCCTGCGGTAACGCCGAGCACCAGCCGTGCATCTTCCACATCGACCACCACAACCCGTTCACGCGCGCCCAGCGAAGCACTGGCGCTAATTTTCAGACCGTTAACGCCAGTGCGTTTCGGGGCAAATCCCAACCGTTTTACCTGCCAGGCAGCAGCGAGGATCAGGGCAATAATGGCGATGAGTGCGCCGCTGACCTGCAGCAGTGGCGCAGCAGAAACCGGCGTGGAAGATTGCACAGTAGCGTGGTTATTCATCACTAACGGCTCAGGCGACGCATTCGCTCAGACGGAGTAATGATATCGGTGATCCGCACGCCATATTTATCGGCAACGACCACCACTTCGCCCTGGGCGATTAAATAACCGTTGATCAGAATATCCAGTGGTTCGCCCGCCAGACCGTCCAGCGCCACGACGGACCCTTGCGTCAGACGCAACAGCTCTTTGATGGTCATCCGCGTACGGCCCAGCTCGACGGTCAGCTTGACCGGAATATCCATTATCAGGTCGATATCCTGCAACGTTCCGCTGACATCACCACCGCCAAATTGCTGGAACACCGCGTCGGCAGCGCTTTTGCTGCTGGTTGATTTTTGTTCGCTCAACGCTTCAGCCCACAGATCGTCCATTGCGCCGTTGTTGTCATCGGCCGGATTATTCATGTCACTCATTTGGGCTGTTCCTCGTTCAGAGAATTTAAAATCGGGTTAATCAAATGTTCTATCCGTAACGCATACTGACCGTTGAGAGTGCCGTACTGACTGGTCAGCACCGGGACGCCGTCAACATGGGCGATGATGCGATCAGGTTTTTCTATCGGCAGGACGTCGCCGGGTTTCAGTTTTAAAATCTGCGACAGGCGTAGCGAGATATCGGCAAAGTTGGTGACCAGCTCCAGCTGTGAATGCTGCACCTGGCGCACCAGGTTATCGCGCCAGTTCTGATCTTCATTACGCGAGTTTTCCAGCGGCGGGTTAACCAACAATTCCCGTAGCGGCTCGATCATGCTGAATGGCAGACAGGGTAATGACTCCAACTTACTGATAGTGTTTTATGTTCAGATAATGCCCGATGACCTTGTCATGCAGCTCCACCGATTTTGAGAACGACAGTGACTTCCGTCCCAGCCTTGCCAGATGTTGTCTCAGATTCAGATTATGTCGCTCAATGCGCTGAGTGTAACGCTTGCTGATAACGTGCAGCTTTCCCTTCAGGCGTGATTCATACAGCGGCCAGCCATCCGTCATCCATACCACGACCTCAAAGGCCGACAGCAGGCTCAGAAGACGCTCCAGTGTGGCCAGAGTGCGTTCACCGAAGACGTGCGCC
>NZ_MDGW01000183.1:0-4253 GCF_001712525.1 Shigella sp. FC1661 | reverse complement strand
GGTAAGCCCGGCGGGGTGATGTTCCACAGCGATCAGGGCAGTCATTATACGAGCAGGCAGTTCCGGCAGTTATTGTGGCGATACCAGATCAGACAGAGTATGAGCCGGCGCGGAAACTGCTGGGATAACAGCCCAATGGAACGCTTCTTCAGGAGTCTGAAGAACGAATGGATGCCGGTGGTGGGTTACGTAAGCTTCAGCGAGGCAGCTCACGCCATAACGGACTATATCGTTGGATATTACAGCGCACTAAGACCGCACGAATATAACGGTGGGTTACCCCCAAACGAATCGGAAAATCGATACTGGAAAAACTCTAACTCGGTGGCCAGTTTTTGTTGACCACTTCAGCATGTCGATAAATAGTGCATCGGGATCGTCAAGCATGGCGTTCACTTCCGCCGCTTGCAGATACTCACCAACATTGCTGGCATCAAAGTGAGGATCGTCAATACCGTCGGCAACAATGCGATCACGTACCTTCATGCGCAGTACCCAGAAGGATTTCCCGTCATCATCCAACGCGATATTCAGGCGTAAACCCTCTAAAGCCGGGTCGAAGGCATAGAGCTGCGCGCGAAATGTTTCAACATTGCTCGCAGGTACGCTGATTTGCGCGTTAATGCCCTCATGCGCCAGATACACTCGCCCAAAAACATTCAGCGCGGTAAACAGCTGATATAAAGCGTCACGGGTCGCCTTAGGATCGGCGATGTGGAAATACTTGTAAAACGAAATGGTGGTTCGCGGTTCGCTCTCAGCCAACATTTTGGCTTTTAGCGCGTCGTTGGAAATGCGGTTGTGTAACACTGGCATGGTGTACGGTTCCTGCGAGATGGGAAAGTAAAAATCCGCGGCATGATATAGCAATTATCGATAATTAACATCCACACATTTTACGCTACATTTGCGCATTAAAAATTATTTGTTATTTACAAGCGCGGCAATTTCGCCCAGTCTTCAGCCACAAATTTTGGTTGCGGGCGAAAAAATGCGACAATACATACAATTGCCCGAATAGGTTGAAAAACAGGATTGATATGACGAATCTACCCAAGTTCTCCACCGCACTGCTTCATCCGCGTTATTGGTTAACCTGGTTGGGTATTGGCGTACTTTGGTTAGTCGTGCAATTGCCCTACCCGGTTATCTACCGCCTCGGTTGTGGATTAGGAAAACTGGCGTTACGTTTTATGAAACGACGCGCAAAAATTGTGCATCGCAACCTGGAACTGTGCTTCCCGGAAATGAGCGAACAAGAACGCCGTAAAATGGTGGTGAAGAATTTCGAATCCGTTGGCATGGGCCTGATGGAAACCGGCATGGCGTGGTTCTGGCCGGACCGCCGAATCGCCCGCTGGACGGAAGTGATCGGCATGGAACACATTCGTGACGTGCAGGCGCAAAAACGCGGCATCCTGTTAGTTGGCATCCATTTTCTGACACTGGAGCTGGGTGCGCGGCAGTTTGGTATGCAGGAACCGGGGATTGGCGTTTACCGCCCGAACGATAATCCACTGATTGACTGGCTACAAACCTGGGGCCGTTTGCGCTCAAATAAATCGATGCTCGACCGCAAAGATTTAAAAGGCATGATTAAAGCCCTGAAAAAAGGCGAAGTGGTCTGGTACGCACCGGATCATGATTACGGCCCGCGCTCAAGCGTTTTCGTCCCGTTATTTGCCGTTGAGCAGGCTGCGACCACGACCGGAACCTGGATGCTGGCACGGATGTCCGGCGCATGTCTGGTGCCCTTCGTTCCACGCCGTAAGCCAGATGGCAAAGGGTATCAATTGATTATGCTGCCGCCAGAGTGTTCTCCGCCACTGGATGATGCCGAAACTACCGCCGCGTGGATGAACAAAGTGGTCGAAAAATGCATCATGATGGCACCAGAGCAGTATATGTGGTTACACCGTCGCTTTAAAACACGCCCGGAAGGCGTTCCTTCACGCTATTAAATCTCCCCTGCCGGATGCTTCAGAATGGCATCCGGCATTACCACAGCAAATCCCCCTGATTTAGCGATAAAAGCTCTCTGGATTGCGCCCCTGGGAGTCGGGCGCATAATTAGTGTGCTTATCTTTTCTTCTTATGTTCACCGCGCCTGGCGCACCAACAGCGGATTGCTATGTCACCCTGTGAAAATGACACCCCTATAAACTGGAAACGAAACCTGATCGTCGCCTGGCTAGGCTGTTTTCTTACCGGTGCCGCCTTCAGTCTGGTAATGCCCTTCTTACCCCTCTACGTTGAGCAGCTTGGCGTTACCGGTCACTCCGCCCTGAATATGGTCCGGTATTGTCTTCAGCATTACATTTTTATTTTCGGCCATCGCCTCACCGTTTTGGGGTGGACTCGCCGACCGTAAAGGCCGAAAACTCATGCTATTACGCTCTGCCCTCGGCATGGGCATCGTGATGGTGTTGATGGGGCTGGCACAAAATATCTGGCAGTTTTTGATCCTGCGGGCGCTTCTTGGGTTACTTGGCGGATTTGTCCCCAACGCTAATGCTCTTATCGCCACACAAGTACCGCGTAATAAAAGCGGCTGGGCGCTGGGTACGCTCTCCACAGGCGGCGTTGGTGGTGCGTTGCTCGGCCCAATGGCTGGCGGCCTGCTCGCCGATAGCTACGGCTTACGTCCGGTATTCTTTATTACCGCCAGTGTGCTCATACTCTGCTTTTTCGTCACCCTGTTTTGCATCAGAGAAAAATTCCAGCCGGTCAGCAAAAAAGAGATGCTGCACATGCGGGAAGTGGTGACATCACTTAAAAACCCGAAACTGGTACTCAGCCTGTTTGTCACTACGTTAATCATCCAGGTGGCGACGGGCTCAATTGCCCCCATTCTGACGCTGTATGTCCGCGAACTGGCGGGTAACGTCAGTAACGTCGCCTTTATCAGTGGCATGATCGCCTCGGTGCCAGGCGTGGCGGCTCTGCTAAGTGCACCACGACTCGGCAAACTTGGCGATCGAATCGGACCCGAAAAGATTCTGATTACAGCGCTGATCTTTTCTGTACTGCTGTTGATCCCAATGTCTTACGTTCAGACGCCATTGCAACTTGGGATTTTACGTTTTTTGCTCGGTGCCGCCGATGGTGCACTACTCCCCGCCGTACAGACATTGTTGGTTTACAACTCGAGCAACCAGATCGCCGGGCGTATCTTCAGCTATAACCAATCGTTTCGTGATATTGGCAACGTTACCGGACCATTGATGGGAGCAGCGATTTCAGCGAACTACGGTTTCAGAGCGGTATTTCTCGTCACCGCTGGCGTAGTGTTATTCAACGCAGTCTATTCATGGAACAGTCTACGTCGTCGTCGAATACCCCAGGTATCGAACTGATTTTTCGCCTTTCATACTTGCAAAAGCGGAGAATCAGCTATCCTTTTCCCTGAAACCTCATCAACTCAAAGGGAGAATCGTGATGACCATGTACGCAACGCTTGAAGAAGCCATTGACGCTGCACGCGAAGAATTTCTTGCAGACAACCCCGGCATCGACGCCGAAGATGCGAATGTGCAACAGTTCAATGCCCAAAAATACGTTTTGCAGGACGGCGACATCATGTGGCAAGTTGAGTTTTTTGCCGACGAAGGGAAAGAAGGTGAATGTTTACCTATGCTTAGCGGTGAAGCCGCGCAAAGTGTTTTTGATGGCGACTATGATGAGATAGAGATACGCCAGGAGTGGCAGGAAGAGAATACATTACATGAATGGGACGAGGGGGAATTTCAGCTTGAGCCACCGCTGGATACCGAGGAAGGACGCGCAGCAGCTGATGAGTGGGATGAACGTTAATCACTCATACGGGCCATGATGAATGTCGATCGGCAGCAGTAAAGTATCAAAAACCAGGGAGAATGGCAGATCAAGGATTGTGACATAACGCCAGGCGGAGTCACGCACATCCCATTGCACACCGGGATAATATTGGTTGCCATGCCCCTGCCCCGGTATAGTGCGACTAATAATGCTGCCACAGCCACTCAGCAAGGTCACCATGATGCTCACCACAATTAAACGCATTTGATACCTCTTCCGTAAAAAAATACCGGCATAACGCCGTAATGCCAGTCAGTTAAGCAACTGACTGGCTCTTTTTCGGGGCTGTGGGGTATTTCCAGGGCCTCTCCTTTACCACTCTCGGGAAGGCCCTTCCCCTTCTCGTCGGTAATTTCACAAGTTGTCCCATACTTGCAAGATCGCGCATCAGCTCCGGTATACGTCCCGGTGAAGCG
>NZ_MDGW01000182.1:0-4303 GCF_001712525.1 Shigella sp. FC1661 | reverse complement strand
AGTTCATTTTCCATCGTTTTCTTGCCGAGCAGGCGCTGGAGTTCTTTAATCTGCTTCATGGCGGCAGCAAGTTCAGAGGCAGGAACAACCTGTTCTCCGGCGGCCACAGCAGTAAGACTTCCTTCCTGGTATTGCTTACGCCAGAGAAATAACTGGCTGGCTGCTACACCATGTTGCCGGGCAACGAGGGAGACCGTCATCCCCGGTTCAAAGCTCTGCTGAACAATTGCGATCTTTTCCTGTGTGGTACGCCGTCTGCGTTTCTCCGGCCCTAAGACATCAATCATCTGTACTCCAATGACTAGTCTAAAAACTAGTATTAAGACTATCACTTATTTAAGTGATACTGGTTGTCTGGAGATTCAGGGGGCCAGTCTAATGTCTTCCGGCAGATATTTGAGAGCACGCTGCGTCAGCGGCGGATCACGGTGGAAAACACCATTGAGCTGTTAAGCATTGAAAGTATCAAACGTTGTGTCGCGGCGAATATCGGTGTCAGTTACTTGCCCCGCTTTGCGGTGGAAAAAGAGCTTGAGAGCGGAGAATTAATTGAATTGCCTTTTGGCGAACAGTCGCAGACCATTACGGCCATGTGCGCACACCATGCTGGAAAAGCGGTTAGCCCGGCGATGCACACTTTTATTCAGTGTATTGAAGAGTGTTTTTTGCCGGGATAAAAATAATGCCGGGCTTAAACCCGGCACCCAACTTGTCGACGAAGTGCGTTTTGTTCATGCCGGATGCGGCGTGAACGCCTTATCCGGCCTACAAGATCGTGCAAATTCAATATATTGCATGAGCCATGTAGGCCTGATAAGCGTAGCGCATCAGGCAGTTTTGCGTTTGCCAGCACTTTTAATTCCGGGCTTAAACCCGGAATTAAGATTACTCTTCTGTCGTTTGCGGTGGCACGCCCGTTCCGCTCGGTTTACGGCGCTTACCAATATTTTTGGTGTCGCGATGGCGTTTTTTCACCCGCGGCTTCTCTTTCTCTTTAGCTTTTTTCTTCTCGGCGCGTTTTGCCAGTACTTTCTTCGATGGCTTGCCGGTCTGCTTCTCGCTTGGCGTACGCGTTTTCGGGCGTAGTTCCTCAATGACGCGAGCTTTTATCGGCTCTTCAATATAACGGCCAACTTTGCCAAGCAGCAGATGGTCATGGGCTTCCACCAGCGAAATCGCGGTGCCTTTACGACCGGCGCGCGCGGTACGTCCGATACGGTGCAAATAAGTATCACCACTGCGCGGCATATCGAAGTTAAAGACGTGGCTGACGTCTGGAATGTCGATACCGCGCGCGGCAACATCGGTTGCTACCAGTACGTTTACGCGGCCTTCGGTCAGGCGTTTAATCGCTTCATTACGCTTGCCCTGTACCATCTCACCTTCGAGATAGCAGTTGTTGATGCCCGCTTCGCGCAGCCAGTTTGCCAGCTCATGCACACGTTCACGCTTACGCACAAACACAATTGAGCGGGTCGCTTCCGGCTGTTTTAACAGATGCACCAGCAATGCGGTTTTATGTTCCAGGTCATCGGCGCGGTAATACCACTGATGAATTTTTTTGCGCTCACGGGTGGACGGATTGGCAGAAACCTCCACCGGATCTTCCAGCAGACGCTCGGCAAAGTCCTGAATCGCATCGCCTTCCAGCGTTGCCGAAAAGAGCAGGGTCTGTTTACGCCAGCGCGTTTCGCCAGCAATATGTTCGATATCCTGAGCGAAGCCCATATCCAGCATACGGTCTGCTTCGTCGAGGATCAGCGTTTCAACCGCGCGGCAATCGAAGTTCTCTTCTTTTATGTATTGCAGCAGACGTCCGGTCGTGGCGACCACGATGTCCTGATTTTCGCTGAACACTTCCGCGTGGTTCATATAGGCTACGCCGCCGGTAATGGTGGCGATATCCAGATGCGTATGTTTCGCCAGTTCGCGGGCATGATCGGCCACCTGCATCGCCAGCTCGCGAGTTGGGGTGAGGATCAAAATACGCGGCGGACCGGATTTCTTACGCGGGAAATCGAGCAGGTGCTGCAACGCTGGCAGCAGATACGCCGCCGTTTTACCGGTGCCTGTCGGCGCAGAACCGAGTACATCACGGCCATCGAGCGCAGGCGGAATGGCGGCAGCCTGAATGGCGGTCGGGCGAGTGAAACCTTTATCCTGGAGGGCTTCCAGCAGGCTTTCGTCGAGTTCAAGTTCGGAAAAAGTCGTTACAGTCATGTTCTACCTCTGTGTGGGGCGCTGATTATAGACGTTACGGCTGCAATCTTCATCTGTTTGTATGGATATCGCTTCTCGGGTATTGTTCTCACCCGGTGCTATCGCCGTTTTTCCTGCAAGGTTTTATTTTCATGTCACAGTCTACATCCGTGCTTCGTCGTAATGGATTTACTTTTAAACAGTTTTTTGTTGCTCACGATCGCTGTGCGATGAAAGTGGGAACGGATGGCATTTTGCTGGGCGCATGGGCACCGGTGGCTGGGGTGAAACGTTGCCTTGATATCGGCGCGGGTAGCGGGTTGCTGGCACTGATGCTGGCGCAGCGAACCAGTGACAGCGTGATAATTGATGCCGTTGAGCTGGAAAGTGAAGCTGCCGCGCAGGCGCAGGAAAATATCAACCAGTCCCCGTGGGCAGAGCGGATTAACGTCCATACGGCGGATATTCAGCAGTGGCTCACACAGCAGACAGTACGCTTCGATTTAATCATCAGTAACCCACCTTACTATCAGCAGGGAGTAGAGTGCGCGATCCCTCAACGGGAACAGGCTCGCTATACCACTACGCTTGATCACCCATCGCTGCTGACCTGTGCGGCGGAGTGCATTACCGAAGAGGGATTTTTCTGCGTAGTGCTGCCAGAGCAGATTGGTAATGGTTTTACGGAGCTGGCATTAAGCATGGGCTGGCATTTACGTTTGCGGACGGATGTGGCGGAAAACGAAGCGCGACTGCCGCATCGGGTGCTGCTGGCATTCTCCCCGCAGGCGGGAGAATGCTTTAGCGATCGCTTAGTCATTCGTGGGCCAGACCAGAACTATTCCGAAGCGTATACGGCGCTGACCCAGGCTTTTTATCTGTTTATGTAATGATTGCCGGGGGAAAGGATCGACGGACCGGAATGGGTGAGCAGTTCCGGATAATCCAGTGTGAAATGCAGGCCACGACTCTCCTTGCGCATCATGGCACAGCGAACAATCAATTCCGCAACCTGCACCAGATTACGCAGCTCCAGCAAATTATTCGACACGCGGAAGTGGGCGTAATATTCGTCTATTTCCTGTTGCAACATATTGATACGCCGCAGGGCGCGCTCAAGACGTTTTGTTGTGCGCACAATGCCGACGTAATCCCACATAAACAGCCGTAGCTCGTGCCAGTTATGCTGAATTACTACCCGTTCGTCAGGGTTCTCAACGCGGCTTTCATCCCACGGTGGTAACGTACTGACGCCGTGGGCATCAGGCATACGTCTGGTGATATCTTCTGCCGCCGACCAGCCATAGACCAGACACTCCAGCAATGAATTCGAGGCCATGCGGTTAGCGCCGTGTAAGCCGGTATAACTCACCTCGCCAATGGCATACAAGCCCTCGACGTCCGTACGCCCATGATCATCAACCATTACACCACCGCAGGTATAGTGTGCAGCAGGCACAATCGGTACCGGTTCTTGTGTGAGATCAATCCCCAGCCCGAGCAATTTTTCATAAATCATCGGGAAATGCTGGCGAATAAAATCGGCGGGCTTATGGCTGATGTCGAGGAACATACAATCTGCGCCGAGGCGTTTCATTTCATGGTCAATGGCGCGGGCGACAATATCGCGCGGGGCCAGTTCGCCGCGCTCATCAAAATCGGGCATAAAACGCGTGCCATCCGGGCGCTTGAGATAAGCGCCTTCGCCGCGCAGTGCTTCCGTTAACAGGAAATTGCGTGCCTGTGGGTGATACAGTGCGGTAGGGTGGAACTGATTAAATTCGAGATTGGCAACCCGACAGCCCGCGCGCCACGCCATAGCAATGCCATCGCCAGAAGAAATATCCGGATTGGTGGTGTACTGATACACCTTCGACGCACCGCCGGTTGCCAGTACCACTGCTTTTGCGTGGCAGGTTTCCACCGTTTCTTTATTTCGGTTCCATACCCACGCGCCTACAACCCTGAGGTAGCCTGAGTTTAACGGACACTCCTTCCTGAAATAGAATGGCATCAGAAGGAGCTAATAATGAGCAGAAAAAACCAACGTTACTCTAAAGAGTTCAAAGCCGAAGCTGTCAGAACGGTTCTTGAAAATCAACTT
>NZ_MDGW01000181.1:0-4349 GCF_001712525.1 Shigella sp. FC1661 | reverse complement strand
CGAACAGTGGGGCTACGTCGGTGCTAAATCACGTCAGCGCTGGCTGTTTTACGCGTATGACAGGATACGGAGGAGGGTTGTGGCGCACGTCTTCGGTGAACGCACTCTGGCCACACTGGAGCGTCTTCTGAGCCTGCTGTCGGCCTTTGAGGTCGTGGTATGGATGACGGATGGCTGGCCGCTGTATGAATCACGCCTGAAGGGAAAGCTGCACGTTATCAGCAAGCGTTACACTCAGCGCATTGAGCGACATAATCTGAATCTGAGACAACATCTGGCAAGGCTGGGACGGAAGTCACTGTCGTTCTCAAAATCGGTGGAGCTGCATGACAAGGTCATCGGGCATTATCTGAACATAAAACACTATCAGTAAGTTGGAGTCATTACCGTATTATTCAGTTATTTCGTACTGAACAAAATCAAGCGTATTATAATTGCGAGTCGATAATCGACATTTATTTACGATTATTTACCGACCTGGTGACCAATAACACCACCGACAGCTGCACCACCTAATGTACCCAACGTACTGCCATCGGTCAGTACTGCACCGCCTAATGCCCCTGCACCCGCGCCGATTGCGGTGTTGCGGTCCCGTTTAGACCAGTTAGAACAGGCACTCAGAGACATTGCCAAAGTAATTGCCAGAACAGCCGCGGTCATTTTTTTGCTCGTTACAAACATAATACTCTCTCCTGAATTTATGATTCACGGAAGTAAGCTCTCTATAACTATAATAGCTAAGAATAAGCCTGGTGAAATTATTCCGTGAAATCTGCTCGCGCGCAGGGTTATATCACGCAGGTGATAATGACTTCCTGTTATATCGCTGATAATAATTTTATATCTTAAGCGTGTTAATAACAGGTAAATAGTCTTAATTATCAACCAGGAATCATCTTAGAGCGGATGATTTGCCAAACTGCAAATCATCCGTAGAGAAGGGAAATGGTTAAATGTCAACGACGTGAACGGTGAGTTTACTGTGCTCAAGATGCATCAGATCGCTGGCGCGTATTTTCGAATCGGTAATCACGCGATTGAATCGCTCAACGGGACCGATGGAGTATGAATGTACAGCACCAAATTTCGAGCTGTCAGTCAGGACTATCACTTCGCACTCTTTTTCCAGCACGGCATTGACCACATCGGTACGCATCATATCGCGACCGGTGAATCCAGTTTCAGGTTGCCAGCCATCAATACCAATAAATGCTTTGCTGAAATGCACCTGCTGGATGCACTGGCGTGTCAACGGGCCAACCATACTTTCGCTTTTTTTCTGGTACACGCCACCGAGCAAAATGACTTCACAAGGCGCGTCTTTCAGCAAATGCGCGATGTAGCTGCTGACCGTGATGATAGTGACATTTTTCTTCTGCTCCCCCAGAGTCCGGGCGAGCAGGGCATTGCTGCTGCCATTTTCGATAAAGATGGTTTCGCCCGGTTGAACCAGTGACGCGGCAAACTCGGCGAGTTCACGCTTCAGCGTATAGTTGCTCATCATACGGGTTTCGACGTCATCACTATCAAGCGAAACTGCAAAGCCATGTGCACGGCGGAGGTAACTCAGTTTTTCGAGGGTGTTGAGATCCTGGCGAATGGTAACTTCAGAAACTCCAGTGGCTTTTGCCAGATCGGTTACGCTAACCTGACCCTGGTCAATGACCATCTGTAGAATAGTTTGTTGTCGGGAATTCATCGCTGTAATTCTTATAACGTTATAATACTAAATAAAAAAATACTGACGCGCCGGGCATCCTCAAATAGGAAAACCTGAAGGCACGATTGTTAAATCTCCCACGGTGCCTTCGGGATGTCTGGCGTAGATTCAGCAACCTGGCGCAAGAGTTCTGCTTTAAGTATCTCGAGATTATGGATCGCAGAGTGGTAATCGCCTGCCACAAGGATATCTAACACAATATCAATACGTTCGGCAACGCGCTGGGCATCAAATTCAGACATCAAGGACATCCTTATAGCAAAAGTGGAAAATGAATAATGCAAAAATTGCCGCTAAAAGAGAAGTGTTTAACAGCAACGGCTAATTATCATCTAGGAATACGATATATAATGACGGGATATAGCGCTAAGTATATATATTCATCTACTTATGCGCGCTTCAGATAGCGTTTATACCAGCGTTCGAAGGCGACGGCGGGCATCGGTTTGGCAAACAAAAATCCTTGCCGCTCATTGATCCCGTTCTTGGTTAAAAAAGCATCTTCCTTTGCACTCTCTACACCTTCGGCGATCACCTGAAGATTCAATGCCTGGGCCACAGCGACGATCGCCCGGACCAGTGACTGCGAGACAGGTTGTTTGTGAATATCTCGAACAAAAACCTGGTCAAGTTTGATGGCATCGATCGGAAAGCGCGCCAGTTGCGAAAGTGAAGAGTAGCCGGGACCAAAATCATCCAGATGCACTTGCGCACCTAGTTGGCTAAATTGTTGAATAACAGACAGTGCCAGTTCATCATTCTCAATCAGACAACTCTCTGTCAGTTCAACATCTATAGGGCAGTATTCAAAATTGAGTTCCTGGAGAACCTGTTTCAGGGCGGTGAAAATGGTTTGATCGGCGAGCTGACGTGCAGAAATATTTACCGCCACTCGCAGGTTTATGCCTTTATCCCGCCACTTTGCCACCTGGCGTACGACATCGAGAATCACCCAACGGCCTAAAGGCACAATTAGCCCTGACTCTTCGGCGTAGGAAATGAAGTCCAACGGTGGAATCAACCCACGTTCAGGTGACTGCCAACGTACTAGTGCTTCCAGACTGCGCACTTCGCCACGCCAGGTGATTTTCGGTTGATAGTGAATAACCAACTGATCGTTTTCCAGTGCTTTACGCAAGTTGGTATCCAGCCAGAGATATTCAAATACCCGTTGATTCATTTCTGGGGTAAAAACGCAAAATTGTCCTCGTCCGCCTTCCTTCGCTGTGTACATTGCTGTGTCGGCGTGACGAATAATAGCCGTGCTGTCTGAACCATGTTCGGGAGAGAGTGCAATACCTACTGAACAGCTGGTATAAACTTCAATTAAACCAATGCGAAAGGGGAGCCGTAAGCGGGTCAAAATTCGTGATGCCATTGCTTCCAGCGCGCTTTGTGAGGTGTTGGATGCCAGTACCAGAAACTCATCCCCACCTGGACGCGCCAACACCTGGTCATGTTCGAGACAGCTTAAAATAGCCAATGACACGTCGCGTAATAACTGGTCACCAAACAAATGCCCATAGGCGTCGTTGACCTTTTTGAAATTATCCAAATCAAGATACACAACCCCAACTTTATTGTTATCTGCATGATTAATAGCGTGATCGATTAAATCCTGCATTGCGTTACGATTCGGCAGTCCGGTGATACTGTCGGTATTTGCCAGAATACGCAGTCGCTCCTGAGCGCGGCGCTCTTCGGTAATGTCGGTGCCGGAACAGATTAAAAAAATCTCGTTTTTGCCACTGCCGCTGTGGACAAATTTATTGCGAAACAGAAACAGCCGCTGGCCTTTACATGTTGGTATCCACAGTTCGACTTTATATGCATTGCCGCTTCGAAAAAATACACGGTTATTGCGCCTGGATGCCGCAGCTTCACGACGGCTCATAAACAGTTTAAACACGCTTTGGCCAATGACGTCGTGTTCTTTCAACCCAGTGTAATCTTCACATAACCGATTGAAGCGTTGGATATTCCCCCGGCTGTCGAGAATCACTATTGCGGAATGTGCTTCAGAAACTACCTGCTCAGCAAAGGAAAGCCCGTGTGATAAATCACGAGCAACTGCCGGTGTGTCATGCCATGCAGACGCGTTGCCAGCCCATTCCCGGTTATTGATTTTTCGTCCTACCAGATGCACAGAAAGATCGCTCTCATCGACGGTCAGACTCATCATCAGGCTGGAGGTGATGACCGTCATTTCCCTGATGCGAGCAGCCTGTTCGGCAGATAACTGCAAAGTACGATCAGGTTCTGTGGTTTCGGTGGTAGAAAAGCGCAAAACATCGCTGCTTTCCGTCAACCGCCAGTATGGATTGTGCGATCCGAGAAAGTTGTACAACGTTGTGGACTCCCTAACGGTTTTCATGATGCATATCCTCCGGTTAACAGCGGAGTCCGCGGTTAAATAAAAGGAACAACATGACGGTAATGACTCCAACTTACTGATAGTGTTTTATGTTCAGATAATGCCCGATGACCTTGTCATGCAGCTCCACCGATTTTGAGAACGACAGTGACTTCCGTCCCAGCCTTGCCAGATGTTGTCTCAGATTCAGATTATGTCGCTCAATGCGCTGAGTGTAACGCTTGCTGATAACGTGCAGCTTTCCCTTCAGGC
>NZ_MDGW01000180.1:0-4356 GCF_001712525.1 Shigella sp. FC1661 | reverse complement strand
CTGGCGAGACGACGCTGCGACGTTCTGTTCGCCATGATGCGCGACGGGACTTTTTATACCCCGCAGGGGTCATAACATGCTTGACAACTTAATAGGGGCCCCCCCCGCGAGCCGCTATGAACCAACAGTTGCAGATGTTGTGCATCCAGACCTGCTAGTGCAAACAGTTCAGCGTTGATGATTTGATCAACTTGTTGCAGTTCAGCGAAATGATTGCCGCCACCGATAGAGCCAAGCGAGCTGCACCAAGGATGCTGTGCAAATGCTGACGGCAGGTTTTCCTCCAGCCAGCTTTCTTCAGCAACGTCATCCAGATCTGATAATCGCTTTTCAAACTTATCGGCGTTGTATTTGCGAGCGAGAATATCTGTTTGCCATAGCGCCATACCGCAGCCGATATCATTGCCGACCAGTGCCGGATAAAAATGACCAACAGAGAAGAACGCTGCGCCAATCGGATAGCCGCGTCCGGGATGTAAATCTGGCATCCCCACTACGCGCTGCATGTTGGGTAAATTTGCCGTGGTGTGTAATTGTTGGATCGCTAAACTCTCGATCCACTGGTCATCAGATGCGATGGTAAATACCGCATCGGATAAGGGACGAATATAATTGCCCATATACCATTCCGTAAATAGACTCGTCATACTTCAAGTTGCATGTGTTGCGACTTGAATTATTGAGAGTAACAATTAAAAAATCAGGAAATAGCAGACGAATCCAGGGCAAGAAAAAAAGAATTAATCCTGGAAAGGTCTGCAAAGAGTCATTGATAAAGGATTTGTCATGATTTACCTCCTTGCAGTTTGTGGAATAAGAAAACGCGCACATACTAGGCTTGCGTTATTTTCATTGCAAGCTGGATTTAATGTTGCTGTTTATAACGCATATAAAAATTAATAAACCACTCTCCCCGACATTCAACGCGTTGCTGCTTAACTGTCTGAAAACCATAACGTTCAAAAAAGGGTTTTGCGGTTATGCTTGCGTCCACCGTAAGTTCGGATTCAGACTTAATCAAAGGTTTTAACAAAGCGCTGGCAACCCCACGGCGGGTGTATTCAGGGTCAACAAATAACATATCGATATAGTGTTCAACGCAGGTAATAAAGCCGACCAGTTTTGCATTAATGACTGCAACCCGCACTTGTGATTTCGCGAGTTTCTCCTTCCAGCGAGATTCGTCAATCTGCGCCCAGGCGGCAATTTGTTGTGGTGAATAATGCTGACTGGCAGTCATCGTAACCGCTCTAATGAAAATAGCGCATAGTTGCTGAAAATCGCCAGGCTGATAGTCTCTTATTTGTATGTTATTCATAATCCCAGCACCAGTTGTCTTTCCATTTGCGGGTCAAGCAACGTCACATGCAGCCCCACCAGTCGCACACCGCGCCCGCCGCGGCGTTCATCCCAGGTTTTACGCGCGGTGGCGATTAAGTCAGCTTTATTCAGCCGCGGCCAGACGTGCTCCTGAGTGGTTTGCTGAAAATCATCAAACTTTAATTTCACCCCCTGGCGAGCAATCAGTAAATCAGGTTTCACCTTTGCCAGACGGCGTTCAAGTTCCGGATACAGCCGCTCGATAATCGCTTCACATTCAGACCAGTGGTGGATATCTTCCGCCATCGTGCGTTCCACGCCGACGGATTTTCGCAACCGTTCGCTGTTAACGTCGCGCTCGTCAATCCCCTGACTACGCTCCCACAAAATGCGGCCAAATTTGCCAAAGCGTTTAAGCAGCATCACCAGATCACACTTTTGTACATCACCGCAGGTTCGTAGCCCCATCGCTTCCAGTTTTGCCGCCGAGACTTTGCCGACGCCGGGGATTTTTGCCAGTGGTAAGGTTTGTAAAAATGCCGGAACTTCTGCCGGCGTAATCACAAACTGGCCGTTGGGTTTATTCATGTCGGAGGCGATTTTGGCGAGAAACTTTACGGGTGCCACGCCCGCAGACGCCGTCAGTTGCAGCTCGTTGAAAATCGTCTGGCGGATTTCCTGGGCGATGAGGGTCGCAGAACCGTGGCAATGGACGCTATCGGTGACGTCGAGATAAGCCTCATCCAGTGACAACGGTTCAATACGCGAGGTGTAGCGCGAGAAGATTTCGCGGATATGATTTGAGGCTTCTTTGTAGGCGTCAAAGCGCCCCGGAAGCAAGGTGAGATGCGGGCATAATTTGAGCGCCATCCCTGTCGGCATAGCGCTACGTACGCCAAATTTACGCGCGGGATAATTGGCGGTACTGATCACCCCCCGACGTTCGCGGCTGCCGCCAATAGCAATAGGGATATCGCGCAGGGCGGGATTGTCGCGCATCTCCACCGCCGCGAAAAAGCAGTCCATATCCACATGAATAATCTTCACTTTCTTATACACCCTGTGTATTTATACATGCAAAGAGATTATACACACAAAAGCAAAATCAGTAAGTGCCCTTCTTATTCGGATTCACAGAGTACTTCCGTAAAGCATTACCCGACTTAAGCACCTTTGAAGCTTGCTCATTAGCGGCATCTGAGAAGGTGCTTTTTCCATTCTCAACTCTGACATTTTTACCACAATTGATACGGGCTTGAAGTTGCTCATTAGTGAGTTCACTCGTAGAGCGATTATATAGCTCCTGACACATCAACATACCGTTACCTAAGCTTGTCGTAGTGTTACCAGTATTCTTTTTACTGGTAGCACCACCATCATTTGTAGTAGCTGTCTTTCCAGTTGCTGCTGAAATATCTGTTTGACCAACAATAGCTTTGAAGTTAATTTCCTGAAAAGTTAGCTGGATTCTTAGGCCATTAGAAATTCCAACATCTTTAGAGGCTTTAAAGCTTGTAATAATGGAGTCATCAATTTTAATTCCATCTTTACAGATGACTGAAATAATCTGCTTCTGGTCACGCCAGCTTTCAAGAGTGTCGATGAAGTTCTCCACCAGCTTATTATCTCTTGAGATAAGGATACTACCGGATTCACCAACCACAACCACACCACTAATAGTGATTGTTCTGGGTGCTCTTTGAACATTATCTGTTACAGTCTGCCCTGATTGCATATTTTGAGTGGTAACCATCATAGGGCTGTCAAATTCCATGTTTTCAGTTGCTGATAGTGACAAGAAATTATCTGGTTGGCCTTGTAGATGAAAGTAAACGCCATCTTTGCCAGTGTAACGAAGCTGATTAGTGCAAATCATTAAATTCTCCTTTGATTTCAAAGACTTAGTGTATTTTAATCATTTTTAACCAAGCCTTTGATATATAAGTATTTTCTCTGTTAAGCGTGAGCTACGTAAATTCTATTTTTCAGTGGGTATATCTGTTCAGAAGATTTCACGTAGCACACGGATATATAAGAAATCATTCTTCCTCTGGATAGCTTGAACTTAAGAGCATATCCTGCGTGAACTGGTCATTAGCTGATTGATTGAAAGTAAAGAAAGCTGGTTCATCCGGTCTAACAGTTGCTTCACCAGTGATATTAACTGACAAGGGCTTCTTGGCTTCTACTGTTAAAGCATCAACCTTGCGTGATAGCTCACTAATAGTCATTGCAAGTTGAGCATTACTATTAACTATGTCACCTGTGATAGCTGGTGGAGTTGATTGTGTGTTATTTACGAAGTTATTCATCGGTTCTTGGAAGTTAGCAATTTTATTAGCTGCACTACTAAACCAACCTTTCACATCGTCCATAGTGAACACTGGTTTAAGTCCAGACTCTTTAGCTAGCTCTGGTAATTTAGCTTGTGCTTCCATTCGTTCAGGTGTAGAAGCTAATCTTTCATAACCTGCATAGATAGCACTACCAGCTAATAGCATATTCATAGGGTTTAGTCTTGATGGTTTCCCATTCTTTCTATTCACGTTATCCGCTGTAGTATCAGCGACCTGACCTAATCTTGTGATAGCTGTCATAAGCCCGTAAATACTTCTGGTTACACCAACAACTTTCTTTACAGCAATAACACCAGCCAAGACTTTTAAGCTATTAATCAAGCCAGAACCTAAAGCATCAACTACTTTCTTTTGTTCATCGGTTAAACCACGATAAGCCAATGTCACCTCATCAAAGAAACCTCTCACCTTGTGAAGTGGCACACTGAATTTGGCCACCTGAACAGAGGTGATATGCTCACCTCAGAACAACACAGGTGCTCCAATGAAAAAAAGAAATTTTAGCGCAGAGTTTAAACGCGAATCCGCTCAACTGGTTGTTGACCAGAAATACACGGTGGCAGATGCCGCCAAAGCTATGGATGTTGGCCTTTCCACAATGACAAGATGGGTCAAACAACTGCGTGATGAGCGTCAGGGCAAAACACCAAAAGCCTCTCCGATAACACCAGAACAAATC
>NZ_MDGW01000179.1:0-4401 GCF_001712525.1 Shigella sp. FC1661 | reverse complement strand
GGCTACGCCATGGGAGAGCGCATGACAAAAGAGCTGACAGGTAAAGCCCTGTTTATGGCGCTCAGGAGCCAGCGCCCACCTGCCGGGCTAATCCACCACTCTGATCGAGGTTCACAGTACTGCGCATACGATTACCGGGTCATACAGGAGCAGTCTGGTCTGAAAACATCAATGTCGCGTAAAGGTCACTGTTACGACAACGCTCCGATGGAAAGCTTCTGGGGAACGCTGAAAAATGAGAGCCTGAGCCACTATCGTTTTAATAACCGGGATGAAGCCATCTCAGTAATACGGGAATACATTGAGATTTTCTACAATCGTCAGCGTCGTCACTCTCGTCTGGGGAATATCTCCCCGGCAGCCTTCAGGGAAAAATATCATCAGATGGCTGCTTAAAAAAGAACAAATGGTAGTGTCCGCTATTGCCAGTACACCTCATGTTCTTTATTTTCATGGTGTAGGGCCTTCTGTAGTTAGAGGACAGCTTTAATAAGTAACAATCACCGCGATAAACGTAACCAATTTTTAGCAACTAAACAGGGGAAAACAATTACAGATTTTTATCTTTCGATTACGATTTTTGGTTTATTTCTTGATTTATGACCGAGATCTTACTTTTGTTGCGCAATTGTACTTATTGCATTTTTATCTTCGAGGAATTACCCAGTTTCATCATCCCATTTTATTTTGCGAGCGAGCGCACACTTGTGAATTATCTCAATAGCAGTGTGAAATAACATAATTGAGCAACTGAAAGGGAGTGCCCAATATTACGACATCATCCATCACCCGCGGCATTACCTGATTATGGAGTTCAATATGCAAGCCTATTTTGACCAGCTCGATCGCGTTCGTTATGAAGGCTCAAAATCCTCAAACCCGTTAGCATTCCGTCACTACAATCCCGACGAACTGGTGTTGGGTAAGCGTATGGAAGAGCACTTGCGTTTTGCCGCCTGCTACTGGCACACCTTCTGCTGGAACGGGGCGGACATGTTTGGTGTGGGGGCGTTTAATCGTCCGTGGCAGCAGCCTGGTGAGGCACTGGCGTTGGCGAAGCGTAAAGCAGATGTCGCATTTGAGTTTTTCCACAAGTTACATGTGCCATTTTATTGCTTCCACGATGTGGATGTTTCCCCTGAGGGCGCGTCGTTAAAAGAGTACATCAATAATTTTGCGCAAATGGTTGATGTCCTGGCAGCCAAGCAAGAAGAGAGCGGCGTGAAGCTGCTGTGGGGAACCGCTAACTGCTTTACAAACCCTCGCTATGGCGCGGGTGCGGCGACGAACCCAGATCCTGAAGTCTTCAGCTGGGCGGCAACGCAAGTTGTTACAGCGATGGAAGCAACCCATAAATTGGGCGGTGAAAACTATGTCCTGTGGGGTGGTCGTGAAGGTTACGAAACGCTGTTAAATACCGACTTGCGTCAGGAGCGTGAACAACTGGGCCGCTTTATGCAGATGGTGGTTGAGCATAAACATAAAATCGGCTTCCAGGGCACGTTGCTTATCGAACCGAAACCGCAAGAACCGACTAAACATCAATATGATTACGATGCCGCGACGGTCTATGGCTTCCTGAAACAGTTTGGTCTGGAAAAAGAGATTAAACTGAACATTGAAGCTAACCACGCGACGCTGGCAGGTCACTCTTTCCATCATGAAATAGCCACCGCCATTGCGCTTGGCCTGTTCGGTTCTGTCGACGCCAACCGTGGCGATGCGCAACTGGGCTGGGACACCGACCAGTTCCCGAACAGTGTGGAAGAGAATGCGCTGGTGATGTATGAAATTCTCAAAGCAGGCGGTTTCACCACCGGTGGTCTGAACTTCGATGCCAAAGTACGTCGTCAAAGTACTGATAAATATGATCTGTTTTACGGTCATATCGGCGCGATGGATACGATGGCACTGGCGCTGAAAATTGCAGCGCGCATGATTGAAGATGGCGAGCTGGATAAACGCATCGCGCAGCGTTATTCCGGCTGGAATAGCGAATTGGGCCAGCAAATCCTGAAAGGCCAAATGTCACTGGCAGATTTAGCCAAATATGCTCAGGAACATAATTTGTCTCCGGTGCATCAGAGTGGTCGCCAGGAGCAACTGGAAAATCTGGTAAATCATTATCTGTTCGACAAATAACGGCTAACTGTGCAGTCCGTTGGCCCGGTTATCGGTAGCGATACCGGGCATTTTTTTAAGGAACGATCGATATGTATATCGGGATAGATCTTGGCACCTCGGGCGTAAAAGTTATTTTGCTCAACGAGCAGGGTGAGGTGGTTGCTTCGCAAACGGAAAAGCTGACCGTTTCGCGCCCGCATCCACTCTGGTCGGAACAAGACCCGGAACAGTGGTGGCAGGCAACTGATCGCGCAATGAAAGCTCTGGGCGATCAGCATTCTCTGCAGGACGTTAAAGCATTGGGTATTGCCGGCCAGATGCATGGAGCAACCTTACTGGATGCTCAACAACGGGTATTGCGCCCTGCCATTTTGTGGAACGACGGGCGCTGTGCGCAAGAGTGCACTTTGCTGGAAGCGAGAGTTCCGCAATCACGAGTGATTACCGGCAACCTGATGATGCCCGGATTTACTGCGCCTAAATTGCTATGGGTTCAGCGGCATGAGCCGGAGATATTCCGTCAAATCGACAAAGTATTATTACCGAAAGATTACTTGCGTCTGCGTATGACGGGGGAGTTTGCCAGCGATATGTCTGACGCAGCTGGCACCATGTGGCTGGATGTCGCAAAGCGTGACCGGAGTGACGTCATGCTGCAGGCTTGCGACTTATCTCGTGACCAGATGCCCGCATTATACGAAGGCAGCGAAATTACTGGTGCTTTGTTACCTGAAGTTGCGAAAGCGTGGGGTATGGCGACGGTGCCAGTTGTCGCAGGCGGTGGCGACAATGCAGCTGGTGCAGTTGGTGTGGGAATGGTTGATGCTAATCAGGCAATGTTATCGCTGGGGACGTCGGGGGTCTATTTTGCTGTCAGCGAAGGGTTCTTAAGCAAGCCAGAAAGCGCTGTACACAGCTTTTGCCATGCGCTACCGCAGCGTTGGCATTTAATGTCTGTAATGCTGAGTGCAGCATCGTGTCTGGATTGGGTCGCGAAATTAACCGGCCTGTGCAATGTCCCAGCTTTAATCGCTGCAGCTCAACAGGCTGATGAAAGTGCCGAGCCAGTTTGGTTTCTGCCTTATCTTTCCGGCGAGCGTACACCACACAATAATCCCCAGGCGAAGGGGGTTTTCTTTGGTTTGACTCATCAACATGGCCCCAATGAACTGGCGCGAGCAGTGCTGGAAGGCGTGGGTTATGCGCTGGCAGATGGCATGGATGTCGTGCATGCCTGCGGCATTAAACCGCAAAGTGTTACGTTGATTGGTGGCGGGGCGCGTAGTGAGTACTGGCGTCAGATGCTGGCGGATATCAGCGGTCAGCAGCTCGATTACCGTACGGGGGGAAGTGGGGCCAGCACTGGGCGCAGCAAGGCTGGCGCAGATTGCGGCGAATCCAGAGAAATCGCTCATTGAGTTGTTGCCGCAGCTACCGTTAGAACAGTCGCATCTACCAGATGCGCAGCGTTATGCCGCTTATCAGCCACGACGTGAAACGTTCCGTCGCCTCTATCAGCAACTTCTGCCATTAATGGCGTAAACGTTATCCCCTGCCTGACCGGGTGGGGGATAATTCACATCTATATATCTCACTAATTAATATTTAGTATGAATTTATTCTGAAAATCATTTGTTAATGGCATTTTTCAGTTTTGTCTTTCGTTGGTTACTCGTAATGTATCGCTGGTAGATATGGAGATCGTTATGAAAACCTCAAAAACTGTGGCAAAACTATTATTTGTTGTCGGGGCGCTGGTTTATCTGGTTGGGCTATGGATCTCATGCCCATTGCTAAGTGGAAAAGGCTATTTTCTTGGCGTGTTAATGACAGCAACTTTTGGTAACTATGCATATCTTCGCGCAGAAAAACTCGGGCAACTGGATAATTTTTTTACCCATATCTGCCAGTTGGTAATGACTCCAACTTACTGATAGTGTTTTATGTTCAGATAATGCCCGATGACCTTGTCATGCAGCTCCACCGATTTTGAGAACGACAGTGACTTCCGTCCCAGCCTTGCCAGATGTTGTCTCAGATTCAGATTATGTCGCTCAATGCGCTGAGTGTAACGCTTGCTGATAACGTGCAGCTTTCCCTTCAGGCGTGATTCATACAG
The DNA here is from genome assembly GCF_001712525.1 of Shigella sp. FC1661. NCBI lineage: Bacteria > Pseudomonadati > Pseudomonadota > Gammaproteobacteria > Enterobacterales > Enterobacteriaceae > Shigella > Shigella sp. FC1661. The sequence continues at coordinate 158 of NZ_MDGW01000179.1, read as the reverse complement.
CGGCCAGCCATCCGTCATCCATACCACGACCTCAAAGGCCGACAGCAGGCTCAGAAGACGCTCCAGTGTGGCCAGAGTGCGTTCACCGAAGACGTGCGCCACAACCGTCCTCCGTATCCTGTCATACGCGTAAAACAGCCAGCGCTGACGTGATTTAG
>NZ_MDGW01000178.1:0-4409 GCF_001712525.1 Shigella sp. FC1661 | reverse complement strand
CCGAACTCAGAAGTGAAACGCCGTAGCGCCGATGGTAGTGTGGGGTCTCCCCATGCGAGAGTAGGGAACTGCCAGGCATCAAATTTAGCAGAAGGCCCGCTCGGAAGACTGGGCCTTTTTGCGTTTCTACAAACTCTCCCTGTCGTCATAACTACAAGCCATCCCCCCACAGATACGGTAAACTAGCCTCGTTTTTGCATCAGGAAAGCAGCTATGAACCACTCCTTAAAACCCTGGAACACATTTGGCATTGATCATAATGCTCAGCACATTGTATGTGCCGAAGACGAACAACAATTACTCAATGCCTGGCAGTATGCAACCGCAGAAGGACAACCCGTTCTTATTCTGGGTGAAGGAAGTAATGTACTTTTTCTGGAAGACTATCGCGGCACGGTGATCATCAACCGGATCAAAGGTATCGAAATTCATGATGAACCTGATGCGTGGTATTTACATGTAGGAGCCGGAGAAAACTGGCATCGCCTGGTAAAATACACTTTGCAGGAAGGTATGCCTGGTCTGGAAAATCTGGCATTAATTCCTGGTTGTGTCGGCTCATCACCTATCCAGAATATTGGTGCTTATGGCGTAGAATTACAGCGAGTTTGCGCTTATGTTGATTGTGTTGAACTGGCGACAGGTAAGCAAGTGCGCTTAACTGCCAAAGAGTGCCGTTTTGGCTATCGCGACAGTATTTTTAAACATGAATACCAGGATCGCTTCGCCATTGTAGCCGTAGGTCTGCGTCTGCTAAAAGAGTGGCAACCTGTACTAACGTATGGTGACTTAACTCGTCTGGATCCTACAACAGTAACGCCACAGCAAGTATTTAATGCGGTGTGTCATATGCGCACCACCAAACTCCCTGATCCAAAAGTGAATGGCAATGCCGGTAGTTTCTTCAAAAACCCTGTTGTATCTGCCGAAACGGCTAAAGCATTACTGGCGCAATTTCCAACAGCACCAAATTACCCCCAGGCGGGTGGTTCAGTAAAACTGGCAGCAGGTTGGCTTATTGATCAGTGCCAGCTAAAAGGGATGCAAATGGGTGGGGCTGCGGTGCACCGTCAACAGGCGTTAGTTCTCATTAATGAAGACAATGCAAAAAGCGAAGATGTGGTGCAACTGGCACACCATGTAAGACAAAAAGTGGGTGAAAAATTTAATGTCTGGCTTGAGCCTGAAGTCCGCTTTATTGGTGCATCAGGTGAAGTGAGCGCAGTGGAGACAATTTCATGAAGGATAACACCGTGCCACTGAAATTGATTGCCCTGTTAGCGAACGGTGAATTTCACTCTGGCGAGCAGTTGGGTGAAACGCTGGGAATGAGCCGGGCGGCTATTAATAAACACATTCAGACACTGCGTGACTGGGGCGTTGATGTCTTTACCGTTCCGGGTAAAGGATACAGCCTGCCTGAGCCCATCCAGTTACTTAATGCTGAACAGATATTGGGTCAGCTGGATGGCGGTAGTGTAGCCGTGCTGCCAGTTATTGACTCCACGAATCAGTACCTTCTTGATCGTATCGGAGAGCTTAAATCGGGCGATGCCTGTGTTGCAGAATACCAGCAGGCTGGCCGTGGTCGCCGGGGGCGGAAATGGTTTTCGCCTTTTGGCGCAAACTTATATTTGTCGATGTTCTGGCGTCTGGAACAAGGCCCGGCGGCGGCGATTGGTTTAAGTCTGGTTATCGGTATCGTGATGGCGGAAGTATTACGCAAGCTGGGAGCAGATAAAGTTCGTGTCAAATGGCCTAATGACCTCTATCTGCAGGATCGCAAGCTGGCAGGCATTCTTGTGGAGCTGACTGGCAAAACTGGCGATGCGGCGCAAATAGTCATTGGAGCCGGGATCAACATGGCAATGCGCCGTGTTGAAGAGAGTGTCGTTAATCAGGGGTGGATCACGCTGCAGGAAGCGGGGATCAATCTCGATCGTAATACGTTGGCGGCCATGCTAATACGTGAATTACGTGCTGCGTTGGAACTCTTCGAACAAGAAGGATTGGCACCTTATCTGTCGCGCTGGGAAAAGCTGGATAATTTTATTAATCGCCCAGTGAAACTTATCATTGGTGATAAAGAAATATTTGGCATTTCACGCGGAATAGACAAACAGGGGGCTTTATTACTTGAGCAGGATGGAATAATAAAACCCTGGATGGGCGGTGAAATATCCCTGCGTAGTGCAGAAAAATAAGAAAGGGGAGTATTCGCTCCCCTGCAAATTATTTGCGTAGTCTGACCTCTTCTACCGCATGATTAGCACTTTTCGTCAGGATTAAACTGGCGCGCTCACGAGTAGGTAGAATATTTTGCTTTAAGTTCAGCCAGTTGATCTCTTTCCACAATGTCATGGCAGTCTTAATCGCTTCTTCTTTAGTTAATTTCGCGTAGTTATGAAAATAGGAATCCGGGTCGGTAAAAGCCCCTTCGCGGAATTTCAGGAAACGGTTGATATACCACGTCTGAAGTAAGTCTTCCGGTGCATCAACATATATCGAAAAATCGACAAAATCAGAAACAAATACATGATGTGGATCGTGTGGATAATCCATTCCGCTCTGTAAGACATTTAACCCTTCAAGAATTAAAATATCAGGCTGAACAACAGTTTTATCTCCATCCGGGATCACATCATAAATAAGATGCGAGTAAACAGGGGCTGTAACGTTTGGCACGCCGGACTTGAGATCGGAAACAAACTTCACCAGGCGATGCATATCATACGATTCCGGGAAGCCTTTCTTCTTCATCAGACCACGTTCTTTCAGAACCTGATTAGGGTGAAGGAAGCCATCTGTAGTGATCAGTTCAACACGACGATGTTCCGGCCAACGGCTTAATAGCGCCTGCAATACACGGGCGGTTGTACTTTTCCCCACCGCGACACTACCAGCAATACTGATAATGTAAGGAATGCGTTGCCCGTTGGTACCAAGAAACTGTTCCAGAACTGCCTGACGGCGCAGATTCGAGCTTATATAGAAGTTCAGCAAACGTGACAGAGGTAAATAGATCTCGGCAACTTCTTCTAACGAGAGATCTTCATTAATACCTTTGAGACGGGCGATCTCATCTTCCGATAACGTCATAGGTACGGAATCACGCTGAGCTGCCCACTGGTTGCGGTCAAACTGTAGGTAAGGCGTCATTAACGTTTGCTCTTTTATACTCATAAGCATGTTTCTGGCGGTCATAGCTCTATCGGCAAAGCGATATTTGCCATGGCGCGTCACAGTTCTGTTGAATGGGTTAATGGGCAGGAGGGTAACACCAGATGGGGAGGAATAATAAGAAAAAATCTCTCCCAGGAAGCTATCGTTGAAAAGCAATGTGACAGATATTCCATCTGATAAGAAGAATTATGGTTTAGCAGGAGCGCATTGTTGAGCACAATGATGTTGAAAAAGTGTGCTAATCTGCCCTCCATTCGGCTGTTTCTTCATCGTGTTGCATAAAATGTGACCAATAAAACAAATTATGCAATTTTTTAGTTGCATGAACTCGCATGTCTCCATAGAATGCGCGCTACTTGATGCCGACTTAGCTCAGTAGGTAGAGCAACTGACTTGTAATCAGTAGGTCACCAGTTCGATTCCGGTAGTCGGCACCATCAAGTCCGGTGGGGTTCCCGAGCGGCCAAAGGGAGCAGACTGTAAATCTGCCGTCACAGACTTCGAAGGTTCGAATCCTTCCCCCACCACCAATTTCGGCCACGCGATGGCGTAGCCCGAGACGATAAGTTCGCTTACCGGCTCGAATAAAGAGAGCTTCTCTCGATATTCAGTGCAGAATGAAAATCAGGTAGCCGAGTTCCAGGATGCGGGCATCGTATAATGGCTATTACCTCAGCCTTCCAAGCTGATGATGCGGGTTCGATTCCCGCTGCCCGCTCCAAGATGTGCTGATATAGCTCAGTTGGTAGAGCGCACCCTTGGTAAGGGTGAGGTCGGCAGTTCGAATCTGCCTATCAGCACCACTTCTTTTCTCCTCCCTGTTTTTTCCTTCTGTTTATTGCATTCAACAAGTCGGGCATGTTGCCTGGTTGATGTGGTGATATCACCGATTTATCCGTGTCTTAGAGGGACAATCGATGTCTAAAGAAAAGTTTGAACGTACAAAACCGCACGTTAACGTCGGTACTATCGGCCACGTTGACCATGGTAAAACAACGCTGACCGCTGCAATCACTACCGTACTGGCTAAAACCTACGGCGGTGCTGCTCGCGCATTCGACCAGATCGATAACGCGCCGGAAGAAAAAGCTCGTGGTATCACCATCAACACTTCTCACGTTGAATACGACACCCCGACCCGTCACTACGCACACGTAGACTGCCCGGGGCACGCCGACTATGTTAAAAACATGATCACCGGTGCTGCTCAGATGGACGGCGCGATC
>NZ_MDGW01000188.1:0-30514 GCF_001712525.1 Shigella sp. FC1661 | reverse complement strand
TAGCAACAGCTCACCCATGCGGCTCTGACAACGATGTTAACCCGCGTTAAATATCCCACGTTGGCCAGCATCTGTCTCACGGAAAGTCATACTGCCTTATATTCGCGGTGAAGTGGAGTTGGTGCGGATTCGTGATGCCGAAGGGCGAATTGCGGCAGAAGGGGCGTTGCCTTATCCACCTGGCGTGCTTTGCGTGGTACCCGGGGAAGTCTGGGGTGGGGCGGTTCAACGTTATTTCCTTGCACTGGAAGAAGGGGTAAATTTGTTGCCGGGATTTTCGCCGGAGCTGCAAGGTGTTTATAGCGAAACCGATGCGGATGGCATGAAACGGTTGTACGGTTATGTGTTGAAGTAAGAATAAAAAAAACGGGTCACCTTCTGGCGACGTTTTTCTTTGCGTAATTAGTGGCTAACCGTCTGTGTGCCTGTCGGGACACGAACGTGTTTATATTTGAACATCGCCATGAACGCGAAGGCCAGAACCACGGAGTAACCAGCGAAAATCAACCATACGGTCTGCCAGTCGGTAATGCCGTTTTGGGTGTACATCTCAACAACTTTACCGCTCACGATGCCGCCGAGGATACAGCCGAAGCCGTTAGTCATCATCAGGAACATCCCTTGTGCACTGGCGCGAATTGCCGGGCTAACTTCTTTTTCGACAAACACCGAACCAGAGATGTTGAAGAAGTCGAATGCGCAACCGTAAACGATCATCGACAGTACCAGCAGTACAGTACCGAACGGAGTCGGGTCGCCGTAAGCAAACAGCGCAAAACGCAGGATCCACGCCACAATACTGATCATCATTACGTTCTTAATACCGTAGCGGCTTAAGAAGAACGGGATGGTCAGAATGAACAGGGTTTCAGAGATCTGCGAAATCGACATGATGATTGACGCATGCTGCACAATAAAGCTGCTGGCAAACATCGGATCTTTGTCGAAGCTGTGCAGGAAGGTATTACCGAACATGTTGGTAATCTGCAGTTCCGCGCCCAGCAGCATTGAGAAGATAAAGAAGATTGCCATACGCTTGTTTTTAAACAGCGCGAATGCATCGAGGCCCAGCAGGGTTGTCCAGCTCTGATTCGCTTGCTGTTTAGCAACCGGAATATGCGGCAGAGTCAGGGTAAACAGAACCAGAATGGCGGAAAGTGCTGCGCCAATATACAGCTGCATGTGGCTTAATTCGAAGCCAGACAGGCTCACCACCCACATTGCCATGATAAAGCCGATGGTGCCCCAGATACGGATTGGCGGGAAGTCAGTAACGATATCCATCCCGGCATTTTGCAGGCGATAGTAAGAGATGGTGTTGATTAACCCAAGCGTTGGCATATAAGCAAACGAGTTAATCAATATCACAAGGAACATCGCCTCCGGTGTCGTGACCTGTGCCGCCATGAACAGCGTGATAGCGCCAATGGTGTGGCAAATGGCATATACCCATTTCGCACTTAACCATTTGTCGGCCACAATCCCCAGCAGCGCAGGCATAAAGACCGCTGCGATACCCAGTGAGCTATAAACTGCGCCAATAGAAGCACCGTCAAACTTCAGGGTAACAAACATATAGGAGCCGAGGGTCGTCAGCCAACTTCCCCACAGACAGAACTGCAGAAAAGAGAGGATTTTCAGCTGCAGCTTAAGATTCATGTTAATTTCCTCACATCGTGATGCGGATGAGTGTTTGAAAAAGCACATTTGACCGTGCGAGATGATGGGATTCTATCAACTTCGCGGACTGGTTTTTTGTTACCTGTGGCAAATAATTGCAAACATTCCCAATTTGCAAAACGAAATTGTGATGTGGATAACATTTTTGCCCCTGAGCATCGTCAGGGGCGGTTAATGGAATTATCGGCGGCGGTAGGATTTTTGCGCGGTATTCACTTTATAAAGATAACGGCGAGATTCCGCAGAGGGATGGCGGGTCGTCAGCGTCTGATAAACATCGCCCGGCGTCATGGTGTTAATAATATTGGCAGCCTGAATCTTATCATTCGAAAAGACTCGCAGCACGCTGCCTGCGCCGCCGTTATAGGCGGTGATGACGGCATAACGCCGCGATGTTGGGTTATCAATTCCGCCGAGATAAACATTGTTCAGCATCGCCAGATACGCGGTGCCGGTATCAATATTGCTGGCAGGATCAAACAAGAAACTGCGGCTCGGCGTGCCGGATTTCCCCTGCGAGCGGAACACATCTTTCCCGGCAGTATGTTGTACCACCTGCATTAATCCCAGCGCATCGGAACGGCTGACCGCATACGGGTTAAAGGAAGATTCGGTCTGCATAATTGCCAGAATCAGCGACTCATCAACGCCATATTTCCGTGACGCCTGGCGGACCATGCCGAGATATTTGTGCGCACGTTTATCAAGGTGGTTCGGTACCATGTTAATGGTGACGCTGTAGATGATACGCAGCCCGTTACTGCGGCTTTGCAGACGGTTTTTCAGCAGATAATCCGCGAAGTTGCTTGCGCGACCTTCCCAGCGAATCGGCTGCCCGGTGTTGTCCACCACCTGACCGTAAAGGAAAGGTTCTTTCGAAATCGTAATATCATCAACGTCGGAATAGAGATCGACCGAACTCGGATCGTCACCCATCAGCAACGTTTTGATAATTGCCCGGCGCAAATGCGCGGCAGGTTCTGTCCCGGCGATAGTTTCGATAGTAATCGTACCGTCATCGAAGTTGATGTGGCTGCGGGTCTGATATTGATCGGTGTATTTCACGTAGTCCTTAGGACCGGCGATCACCACCTCTTTGAATCCCCAGATGTTCTCAATATTGTGGGCAAATTGCCCCATCAGAATATCAAAACCGTTGGTATCTTTGACCCAGGCTTCGTTATAGGTATCGCCTTTTTTGGTCGTCGAACAGGAGATGAGCAACGGCGCAATCAAAGCCAGCGCGAGATATTTTTTCATCATTCAGGGTGCGTGTTGTGTTTGTTTTTATGCAAGTTGCCGGAGGCGTGCTCCGGCACTGTTTTTATTTTTTATCTTCCGGCGTATAGCCCTCGATATGCACCTCTTTACCCTCGAACAGGAAGTTGACCATCTCCTGCTCAAGCAGCTTGCGGTGCTCGGCATTCATCATGTTGAGTTTCTTTTCATTAATCAGCATGGTTTGCTTGTGCTGCCACTGCGCCCAGGCTTCTTTGGAGATCTCGTTATAGATGCGTTTTCCCAGCTCGCCGGGGTACAGCTGAAAATCCTGACCTTCTGCTTCTCGTTGCAGGAAAGTACAAAAAATCGTTCTGCTCATAAATCATCCTCTTTATCGACTCACGCGCTAAACCGGCGCGCCAGTGCGTAACTGCTGTAACAAACGCTCCACGGGAGCCGCCAGGCCAACTGACGGCGGTTGCGCTAAGTTATACCAGAGCGCATTGCCTTCATCCATGCAGCCGGTGAATGACGACACGGGAAGCCACATAGGCACAATATCTAAGTGGAAATGGCTGAAGGTATGCCGAAACGCGGTCAGTTGCGTCAGGTTATCGGCAGCAATCTGCCGTTGCGCCAGCCACTGCCGCAAACTTTCTTCGTCGGCAAACTGCGGGAAACAGTATAAACCGCCCCACAATCCGCTCGGCGGACGCTGCGCCAGCAATACTTCATCTTCGTGCTGTAACAGCAAAAAGTAGCCGGTGCGCTCCGGCAGCGTCTGTTTCGGTTTTTTGCCCGGATAAAGCGACCAGCTATTATTGGCGGCGGCAATACATCCGTTTTGTAGCGGACAGAGCGAACATTTCGGCTTCGAGCGCGTACAAATCATCGCGCCCAAATCCATCATCGCCTGATTAAACCGTTCCACGCCGACCGCGGGCGTCACCTGCTCGCTCAAACTCCATAATTTATTCTCGACCTCTTTTTTCCCAGGCCAGCCGCTTACAGCATAGCAGCGCGCCAGCACGCGTTTGACGTTACCGTCGAGAATCGGAAAGTGCTTACCCAGAGAAAGCGAGAGAATCGCGCCTGCGGTGGAACGCCCGACGCCCGGTAACGCCGCGACTTCTTCAAAGGTTTCCGGGAATTTACCGCCGTGTAAGGTCGCCACTTGTTGTGCCGCTTTATGCATATTGCGCGCGCGGGCGTAATAGCCAAGCCCGGTCCACAAGTGGAGAACTTCGTCGAGCGGCGCATTGGCGAGATCGGTCACCGTCGGGAAGCGCGCCATAAAGCGTTCAAAATAGGGGATAACGGTCGCAACCTGAGTTTGTTGCAACATCACTTCTGAGAGCCATACTTTGTAGGGCGTCTTGTCAATTTGCCAGGGCAGCGTTTTTCGCCCGTATTTATCGTACCAGTCCAGAATCTGGGCTGAAAATTGCGACGCTTGCATGGTCACCGAATTCACTGTTGTTGGGGGCAAGATTGCAGCACAGCGACGGCAGGGTGTAAACCGGAACTTTCCGCAGCCACGGCCTTATCATGCTTGCATCCGGCAACTAACTTTGGATAATGCCCGTTTTCAGAACACTTTCACAAGCGACTAAATCTTTATGAAAAACGACGTCATTTCACCGGAATTTGATGAAAACGGCCGCCCACTGCGCCGTATCCGTAGTTTTGTGCGCCGCCAGGGGCGACTGACCAAAGGCCAGGAACATGCGCTGGAAAACTACTGGCCGGTGATGGGCGTTGAGTTCAGCGAAGATATGCTGGATTTCCCCGCGCTTTTTGGCCGTGAAGCGCCGGTGACGCTTGAGATTGGTTTTGGCATGGGGGCGTCGCTGGTGGCAATGGCTAAAGATCGCCCTGAGCAGGACTTCCTCGGCATTGAAGTGCATTCACCGGGCGTTGGTGCGTGCCTGGCTTCTGCGCATGAAGAAGGTTTAAGCAACCTGCGAGTGATGTGTCACGATGCGGTTGAAGTGCTGCATAAAATGATTCCTGACAATTCATTGCGCATGGTGCAGCTCTTTTTCCCTGACCCGTGGCACAAAGCGCGCCATAATAAACGCCGTATCGTACAGGTGCCGTTTGCCGAACTGGTAAAAAGCAAACTGCAGCTGGGGGGCGTATTCCATATGGCGACCGACTGGGAACCTTATGCGGAACATATGCTTGAAGTGATGTCTTCTATTGACGGTTATAAAAACCTGTCAGAGAGCAATGATTACGTACCGCGTCCGGCATCACGTCCGGTGACGAAATTTGAACAACGTGGTCATCGTCTTGGTCACGGAGTATGGGACTTAATGTTCGAGAGGGTGAAATAATGGCAAAGAACCGTAGCCGTCGTCTGCGTAAAAAAATGCACATCGACGAATTCCAGGAATTAGGATTTTCGGTGGCATGGCGATTCCCGGAAGGTACATCGGAAGAACAGATTGATAAAACCGTTGATGATTTTATTAACGAGGTTATCGAACCGAACAAACTGGCCTTTGACGGCAGCGGTTATCTGGCCTGGGAAGGTCTGATCTGCATGCAGGAAATCGGCAAATGCACCGAAGAACATCAGGCGATTGTGCGTAAGTGGCTGGAAGAGCGCAAACTGGATGAGGTACGCACCAGCGAACTTTTCGACGTTTGGTGGGACTAAGAAAGCATACGGGCGATGACAAATGCAAAACTGCCTGATGCGCTACGCTTATCAGGCCTGGAAAGATGCACGATCGAGTAGGCGGGATAAGGTGTTTACGCCGCATCCGGCATGGAAAACGCGTACTTTGTTATCAATCTGGGGCCAGCAAATGCTGGCCTGATTTTTTCTTGAGGGAAGACTATGATGCGCAAAATGCTGCTGGCGGCAGCACTTTCAGTGACGGCAATGACCGCTCACGCCGACTACCAGTGCAGCGTCACGCCGCGTGACGATGTGATTGTCAGCCCGCAAACCGTGCAGGTGAAGGGCGAAAACGGCAATCTGGTGATCACGCCAGACGGCAACGTGATGTATAACGGTAAGCAATATTCCCTGAATGCCGCCCAGCGCGAGCAGGCGAAGGATTATCAGGCTGAACTACGCAGCACGCTGCCGTGGATTGATGAAGGCGCGAAAAGCCGCGTCGAAAAAGCCCGTATTGCGCTGGATAAAATTATCGTTCAGGAGATGGGCGAAAGCAGCAAAATGCGCAGCCGTCTGACCAAACTTGATGCGCAGCTGAAAGAGCAGATGAACCGCATTATCGAAACGCGCAGCGATGGCCTGACGTTTCACTATAAAGCCATTGATCAGGTTCGCGCCGAAGGCCAGCAATTAGTGAATCAGGCAATGGGTGGAATTTTACAGGACAGCATTAATGAAATGGGCGCGAAAGCGGTGCTGAAAAGCGGCGGTAACCCATTACAGAATGTGCTGGGAAGCCTGGGGGGGCTGCAATCCTCAATCCAAACCGAGTGGAAAAAGCAGGAAAAAGATTTCCAGCAGTTTGGCAAAGATGTTTGTAGCCGCGTTGTGACTCTGGAAGATAGCCGCAAAGCCCTGGTCGGGAATTTAAAATAATCCTCTATTTTAAGACGGCATAATACTTTTTTATGCCGTTTAATTCTTCGTTTTGTTACCTGCCTCTAACTTTGTAGATCTCCAAAATATATTCACGTTGTAAATTGTTTAACGTCAAATTTCCCATACAGAGCTAAGGGATAATGCGTAGCGTTCACGTAACTGGAGGAATGAAATGGAGTTTTTCAAAAAGACGGCACTTGCCGCACTGGTTATGGGTTTTAGTGGTGCAGCATTGGCATTACCCAATATCACCATTTTAGCAACCGGCGGGACCATTGCCGGTGGTGGTGACTCCGCAACCAAATCTAACTACACAGCGGGTAAAGTTGGCGTAGAAAATCTGGTTAATGCGGTGCCGCAACTAAAAGACATTGCGAACGTTAAAGGCGAGCAGGTAGTGAATATCGGCTCCCAGGACATGAACGATAATGTCTGGCTGACACTGGCGAAAAAAATTAACACCGACTGCGATAAAACCGACGGCTTCGTCATTACCCACGGTACCGACACGATGGAAGAAACCGCTTACTTCCTCGACCTGACGGTGAAATGCGACAAACCGGTGGTGATGGTCGGCGCAATGCGCCCGTCCACGTCCATGAGCGCAGACGGTCCATTCAACCTGTATAACGCGGTAGTGACCGCAGCTGATAAAGCATCCGCTAATCGTGGCGTGCTGGTGGTGATGAACGACACTGTACTGGACGGTCGCGATGTAACCAAAACCAACACCACCGACGTAGCGACCTTCAAGTCTGTTAACTACGGTCCTCTGGGATACATTCACAACGGTAAGATTGACTACCAACGTACCCCGGCACGTAAGCACACCAGCGATACGCCATTCGATGTCTCTAAGCTGAATGAGCTGCCGAAAGTCGGCATCGTTTATAACTACGCTAACGCATCCGATCTTCCGGCTAAAGCACTGGTAGATGCGGGCTATGATGGCATCGTTAGCGCTGGTGTGGGTAATGGTAACCTGTATAAATCCGTGTTCGACACCCTGGCAACCGCCGCGAAAAACGGCACTGCAGTAGTGCGTTCTTCCCGCGTACCGACGGGTGCTACCACTCAGGATGCTGAAGTGGATGATGCGAAATACGGCTTCGTCGCCTCTGGCACGCTGAACCCGCAAAAAGCGCGCGTCCTGCTGCAGCTGGCTCTGACGCAAACCAAAGATCCGCAGCAGATCCAGCAGATCTTCAATCAGTACTAATCACCTCGCCCCGGTATCGTGCCGGGGCTTTTTCACTTCAGACTTACGTCCATTGCCAATTTTCATTACCCTAATGATAATCACCGGAATAAATTATTCCGCGTGAGGTTTTTCGGGTGAAAAAGCAATGGATTGTTGGCACGGCACTGCTTATGTTGATGACTGGTAATGCCTGGGCAGATGGCGAACCGCCAACTGAAAATATCTTAAAAGATCAATTCAAAAAGCAGTATCACGGCATTCTCAAGCTTGATGCTATCACCTTAAAAAATCTTGATGCTAAGGGTAATCAGGCCACCTGGTCAGCGGAAGGCGATGTCTCTTCCTGTGACGATCTCTATACCTGGGTCGGTCAGTTGGCAGATTACGAACTGCTCGAACAGACCTGGACGAAAGATAAACCGGTAAAATTCTCGGCGATGTTAACCAGTAAAGGAACGCCCGCGTCTGGCTGGTCGGTGAACTTTTACTCTTTTCAGGCGGCAGCCAGCGATCGTGGGCGGGTGGTCGACGATATCAAAACGAATAATAAATATCTGATCGTGAATAGCGAAGATTTCAATTATCGCTTTAGTCAGCTTGAATCTGCGTTGAATACCCAGAAGAACTCGATTCCTGCGCTGGAAAAGGAAGTGAAAGCGCTTGATAAGCAAATGGTGGCGGCGCAGAAAGCAGCGGATGCATATTGGGGAAAAGATGCAAACGGTAAGCAAATGACCCGCGAAGAAGCCTTTAAAAAAATTCACCAACAGCGTGATGAGTTTAATAAACAGAACGATAGCGAGGCGTTCGCGGTTAAATATGACAAAGAGGTTTATCAACCGGCGATTGCGGCATGTCATAAACAGAGTGAAGAGTGTTATGAAGTGCCGATTCAGCAGAAACGAGATTTCGATATCAACGAACAACGGCGACAGACTTTTCTGCAATCACAAAAACTCAGCCGTAAATTGCAGGATGACTGGGTAACGCTCGAAAAAGGGCAATATCCGTTAACGATGAAAGTTTCAGAAATAAACAGTAAAAAAGTCGCGATTTTGATGAAAATTGACGATATCAACCAAGCTAATGAACGCTGGAAAAAAGATACCGAACAACTGCGGCGCAATGGGGTGATTAAGTAAGTTTGATATAGTGCACGATTTGTAGCAGGATGCGGCGTTGACCCCGCATCCGGCAATACAAGTTTACTCAGCCAGAAAAAGCTCCAGCAGCGAATTTAAAAACAGCTTCCCATGTTCCGTTATCTGCCAGTAATCCGCACATTCTGTGAGATAACCCTGGGCAATCGCCTCGTCTAACTGTGGGCGAATCACATCTTCGCAAAGCCCGGTATACGCACTAAACTCTGCGCGTGGCGCGGCCTCCAGCAAGCGAAAGCGGTTCATAAAGAACTCAAACGGCTTATCTGCGGCTTCGACATCACGCTGGCTTTCCAGATACCTTCCTTGCATAAAACCACGAGGATGACGCGTTTTAGTGGTACGCAGAATGCGCCCATCCGGGAAGGTGACTTTGCCGTGCGCGCCGCAGCCAATACCGATGTAGTCACCAAATCGCCAGTAGTTGAGATTGTGCTGGCACTGATAACCGGGTTTGGCGTAAGCGGAAGTTTCATATTGCTGATAACCCGCTGCGGTTAATAACTGATGCCCCTGTTCGAAAATATCCCACAGCGCGTCATCGTCCGGCAGCACCGGTGGTCGCGAACCAAACAGCGTATTGGGTTCGATGGTCAGTTGATACCAGGAAAGATGCGGCGGATTCAGTTCAATGGCCTGGCGTAGATCGCCAAGCGCCTCTTCCAGTGATTGATCCGGTAGTCCATGCATCAAATCAAGGTTAAAGCTACGTAACCCTAAACCGCTCGCCAGCTTTGCCGCTCGTTTCGCTTCTTGCGGGCCATGAATGCGCCCAAGTCGTTTCAGCTTTTCTTCGCTAAAACTCTGCACACCAATAGAGATGCGGTTCACACCAGCACGCTGATAATCGACAAAGCGATCGGCTTCTACCGTACCAGGGTTCGCTTCCATAGTAATTTCTGCATCCGCTGCCAGCGGCAAACGCGCACGCACGCCGTCCAGCAGCGTTTGCATCGCCGGGCCGGAAAGCAGGCTCGGCGTACCACCGCCAATAAAGATTGTCTTTACTTCACGGCCCTGAGCGTAAGCCACATCATTGTCCAGATCGCAAAGCAGATGCTGAACATAATCGTCGTGCGGCACTTCTCCTTTCAACGCGTGAGAGTTGAAATCGCAGTACGGGCATTTCTGCACGCACCACGGGATGTGAATGTAGAGACTCAGCGGCGGTAATTTAACCATTACGTAAAGCGTCCAGCAGCAGTTTCAACGCCTGACCACGGTGGGAAATGGCGCTCTTTTCTTCGCGGGTCAGTTCGGCGGCGGTTTTCCCTTCGGAAGGTACGAAGAAGATTGGATCATAACCAAAGCCACCAGTGCCCGCTGGTTCGCGAGTAATCACGCCCGGCCAGCTGCCGTGGCATACCAGCGGAGTCGGATCTTCCGCGTGACGCAGATATACCAGCACGCAGTGGAAACGTGCCTGACGTTGGTCGTCCGGTACGTCTTTCAGTGTTTCCAACAGTTTTTGCAGATTCTTTTGATCGGTCGCGTCTTCACCGGAATAACGCGCGGAGTAAATACCCGGCGCGCCACCCAGCGCATCTACCGCCAGACCAGAGTCGTCGGCAATTGCCGGTAAACCGGTCACTTTTGCCGCATGGCGCGCTTTCAGAATCGCGTTTTCGATAAAGGTTAGGCCGGTTTCTTCAGCGGAATCAACGCCGAGGTCTGTTTGTGCCACGATATCAAGACCAAAGTCGCTAAGCAGCGACGCCAGCTCACGCACTTTACCGGCATTGCCGGTTGCGAGGACAACTTTTTGCATAGGATACCTAATTAATTAACGCCGCGATTTCTGGCGGGATTTGTTGCGGATTAATGATTTTAATTTGTTTGTGGCGGCCAAGTTCGCCTTTTTCAATCACCACCTGGCTTTTGGCAACCCGGAATTGCTTACCGAGAAACTTCACCAGATGACTGTTGGCCTGGCCGTCAACTGGCGGCGCGGTAATGGCGACTTTAACTTCGTCGCCATGTAAACCGACAATAGAATCACGGCTGGCTTTCGGCTGAATATAGAGCCGTAAAACCAGACCGTCATCATTAACTGTTACGGCATTCATAACGCCATCCACAGCCCCGGCAGCAGGATGTTTCCGGTTGCCTGTAATACTTCTGCGACACCCATATTGATGACATACAGCAGCAGAACGAGGATCATCGGCGAGAAATCAATCCCACCCATTGCCGGTAGCAAGCGGCGAATCGGGCGCAGCAGCGGATCGGCCAGCTGAATCAGCACGTATTCAATCGGGCTACGACCCTGGCTTACCCAGCTCATAATCGCCATCACCAGCAGGACCCAGAAAATCAGCAAGCCGATGGTTTTCAGCAGAATCAGTAAACCGGCAATCCAGATGATTGGCAGGAAGGTCACCACTTTAAACAGCACAATGGCTTTGATAAAACTGAGAATATAGGCAACCAGCAGCGAGGCGCTGTCAATGGGACCCATTGCCGGAATAACGCGGCGCAGTGGCCCGATAATTGGCTGCGTTACCTTCACTACAAACTGTGAGAAGGGGTTGTAAAAATCACAATGAGCCCACTGCATCCAGATGCGTAATAACAGCACCATGGTATACAGCTCAATGACCGTTGAAAGCAGGAAAGTCAACGTATTCATGGCGTTCCTTTAATTCCTTATTTTTTAGAGTAATCACGCGCACCAAAAATTGCAGTGCCGATACGAACCATCGTGCTACCTGCCGCAATGGCGGCTTCCATATCGTCCGACATTCCCAGAGAGAGCGTGTCGATATGCGGGTAGCGCGTTTTCAGTCCGGCAAATGCTACAGCCATTTGGCGTGCAACTTCAAACTGCCTTACATATTCTGACTCAGGCGCAGGGATTGCCATCAGCCCGCGCAGACGTAAACGCGGTAGTTCAGCGACCGCCGCTGCCAGCTCGTCCAGTTCTGCCAGTTGAATCCCAGACTTACTGTTTTCATCACTAATATTAATTTGAATCAGTACGTTAAGAGGGGGAAGTTCTGCCGGGCGCTGATCGTTGAGGCGGGTAGCAATGCGCAAACGGTCGATGGTATGACACCAGTCGAAATGCTCTGCCACCAGGCGGCTTTTATTAGACTGCAACGGGCCAATAAAATGCCATTCTAATCCTGTTACGCCCAGTTCCTGAAAGTGGCGAATTTTATCTACCCCTTCCTGAACGTAGTTTTCACCAAATTGACGCTGCCCGGCATCAATGGCTTCTGCGATGGCGCTCGCAGGTTTTGTTTTACTGACTGCAAGCAGCGTAATTTCTTCTGGAGAACGGCCGCAACGCGTTGCAGCCGCTGAGATTTTGTCCCGGACCTGTGCCAGGTTATGCGCAATATCGTTCATTTTCCGAGGATCTTAGTATGAATATGGAAGAAATTGTGGCCCTTAGTGTAAAGCATAACGTCTCGGATCTACATCTGTGCAGCGCCTGGCCCGCACGATGGCGCATTCGCGGGCTAATGGAAGCTGCGCCGTTTGATGCGCCGGACGTCGAAGAGCTACTGCGGGAGTGGCTGGATGACGATCAGCGGGCAATATTGCTGGAAAATGGCCAGCTGGATTTTGCCGTGTCGCTGGCGGAAAACCAGCGATTGCGTGGCAGCGCATTCGCGCAACGGCATGGCATTTCGCTGGCGTTACGGCTGTTACCTTCGCACTGCCCGCAGCTCGAACAGCTTGGCGCACCAACGGTATTGCCGGAATTACTCAAGAGCGAGAATGGCCTGATTCTGGTGACGGGGGCGACGGGGAGCGGCAAATCTACCACGCTGGCGGCGATGGTTGGCTATCTCAATCAACATGCCGATGCGCATATTCTGACGCTGGAAGATCCTGTTGAATATATCTATGCCAGCCAGCGATGTTTGATCCAGCAGCGGGAAATTGGTTTGCACTGTATGACGTTCGCATCGGGATTGCGGGCCGCATTGCGGGAAGATCCTGATGTGATTTTGCTCGGAGAGCTGCGTGACAGCGAGCCAATCCGTCTGGCACTGACGGCGGCAGAAACCGGGCATTTGGTGCTGGCAACATTACATACGCGTGGTGCCGCGCAGGCAGTTGAGCGACTGGTGGATTCATTTCCGGCGCAGGAAAAAGATCCCGTACGTAATCAACTGGCAGGTAGTTTACGGGCCGTGTTGTTACAAAAGCTGGAAGTGGATAAACAGGAAGGACGCGTGGCGCTGTTTGAATTATTGATTAACACTCCCGCGGTGGGGAATTTGATTCGCGAAGGGAAAACCCACCAGTTACCGCATGTTATTCAAACCGGGCAGCAGGTGGGGATGATAACGTTTCAGCAGAGTTATCAGCAGCGGGTGGGGGAAGGGCGTTTGTGACGTTGCCATGCCCGATGCGCAAGTTTATAGGGCCTATAAAGGCAATAAATGTCTGATGCGACGCTAACGCGTCTTATCAGACCTACAGCCGCTGCCAGATGTGTGCTGGATAAGGCGTTCACGCCGCATCCGGCAAGATGGCGGTAACGACTATCCGCCAGGCTTTTAGATCGCCTTAATATCCCTGCTCGAAATAGCTTTCGAGAATAATAACCGCAGAGGCTGAGTCGACTTTGCCTTTGTTGAGCGCCCGATAGCCGCCCTGTTCAAACAGACCGGAACGGGCTTCCACGGTGCTAAGACGTTCGTCATGGAGCTTTACTTCAACACCGAAACGACCATGAATACGGTTGGCAAATTTACGCGCTCTGGCAGTCAATGGTTGCTCGGTGCCGTCCATATTCAGCGGCAAACCGACGATGATTTCGTCCGGCTGCCACTCTTTCAGTAAACGTTCGATGAGGTTCCAGTCCGGCGTACCGTCCTGTGCTTTAATTGCAGGCAAAGGGCGAGCAGTGCCGGTAATGCGTTGGCCGACCGCTACGCCAATGCTTTTGGTGCCGAAGTCGAAGGCGAGTAAGGTTCCACTCATCAGGCGTGCCCTGCCACACCAGGCATGGTGAGAATATCCACACCAATCAGTTTTGCCGCCTCGCGCCAGCGGTCGGCAATCGGCGTTTTGAACAGAATATTCAGATCCGCCGGGGCCGTTAGCCACGCGTTATCGAGAATTTCTTGTTCCAGTTGACCTTTTTCCCAGGAGGCATAGCCCAGAGCCACCAATACGTCAGACGGTTGTTTATCGGTGCCGAGCGTTTCCAGCACATCGCGGGAAGTGGTCATCACCGTGTTGTCTGAAATGCGAATGCTGGAAGCAAAATTGGAGGGCGGAGTATGCAAAATAAACCCGCGATCTTCAGCCAGTGGGCCGCCGAGCATAACCGGTTTATCCAGACGGATTGATTCATCACGCGGCTCCGGCGTGATCTTCAGCTTTTCCAGAATCCCTTCAATTTTGAGATTTTCCAGCGGCTTGTTGACGATGATCCCCATTGCACCATTGGTATTATGTTCGCAAATGTAGACCACGGAACGACGGAAAATCGGATCCTGGAGAGCAGGCATGGCAATAAGAAAGTGATGCTGTAAATTCATTGTCAGAGGTTCTGTTTCCTGGTTCAAAAAAGCAACAGCGCCCAGTATGCGTGGAAAGAAGGGCGCTGTCACTCAGAGTCTCAACGAGATCCTTCTCGCTAAGGTGGGTTACTGCTGCTGTAAACGTGCTTCGATGGCATCCATTAACATTCCGGTGATCGACACCGGAAACTCTGCTTCAATCTCACGAATACAGGTTGGGCTGGTGACGTTAATTTCAGTCAGACGGTCGCCGATGATATCCAGACCAACAAAAATCAGCCCTTTTTCTTTCAGCGTCGGCCCGATCTGACGGGCGATTTTCCAGTCACTTTCCGTCAGCGGCCGAGGTTCACCGCGACCACCGGCAGCCAGATTGCCACGGGTTTCGCCCCCCTGCGGAATACGCGCCAGGCAGTACGGTACCGGCTCGCCATCCACCACCAGCACGCGTTTGTCGCCATCTTTAATGGCTGGCAGGTAATTTTGCGCCATGCAGTAGCGAGTGCCATGCTCAGTCAGGGTTTCGGCAATCACGCCGAGGTTTGGATCGCCTTCTTTCACGCGGAAAATCGACGCGCCGCCCATACCGTCCAGCGGCTTAAGAATGATGTCGCTGTGTTTCTCCCAGAACGCTTTTAGCTGCGCTTTATTGCGCGTAACCAGCGTTTCTGGCGTTAAGTCAGAGAACCAGGCGGTAAACAGTTTCTCGTTACAGTCGCGCAGGCTCTGCGGCTTGTTAACGATCAGCGTCCCTTTCTCTTCGGCACGTTCCAGAATATAGGTCGCGTAGATAAACTCGGTATCAAACGGCGGGTCTTTACGCATCAGGAGCACATCGAGATCGGCCAGCGGCAGATCCTGTTCACCGACGAACGAAAACCACTCTTCGTAGTTCTGCTTCACGTTCAGCGTGCGGGTATGGGCGCGGGCTTCGCCATTGATCAGATACAGATCGCCCATCTCCATATAGTGAAGTTCGTAACCACGACGCTGTGCTTCCAGCAACATAGCGAAACTGGAATCTTTCTTGATGTTGATGTTTGCGATGGGGTCCATCACGATGCCGAGCTTGATCATTATTCTTCTCCGTTAGCCCAAATCGCCAAATCGTACTTGTAGCGCGGTAATGGCGGTGAGCGCAGTTGTCTCTGTACGCAAAACGCGAGGTCCCAACAGGATATCAGTAAATTGATAGCGGGCAGTCATGGCAATTTCATCTGCCGATAAACCGCCTTCCGGGCCAATCAGCAGGCGGACGCGTTCAACCGGTAACGGCAACGTATTGATGCTGTTACTGGCGCGCGGGTGAAGATTCAGTTTCAGTCCTTCATCCTGCTCTGCACACCAGGCTTCCAGATCCATCGCTGGACGGATTTCCGGCACCCGGTTACGACCACACTGCTCACAGGCAGCAATTGCAATCTTCTGCCACTGCTGGAGCTTCTTGTTCAGACGTTCACTATCCAGTTTAACGCCGCAGCGCTCAGAAAAAAGTGGCGTAATGAGGCTTACACCGAGTTCGATCGATTTCTGGATCGTAAATTCCATTTTTTCACCACGCGACATCACCTGACCGAGGTGAATATGCAGCGGAGATTCGCGATCGTCGATCTTGCCTTCCAGCACCTTCACTTCCACGCTTTTTTTGCTGGCGCTGGTAATTTCGGCGTCAAAGACCTGGTTGCTACCGTCAAACAATTGCAACGCCTGCCCCGGCCCCATGCGCAGTACGCGCCCGATATGGTTGGCGGCATCTTCGCAAAGCGCGATGTGAGAATGGCTGGTCAGTGGTTCAGGATGATAAATGCGGGGGATACGCATAGTTAAAAATCCGCGTCGTCTCCCCACGCGGTTGTACGCGTGGGGTAGGGGTTAACAAAAAGAGTCCCGCTAGTGTAGGTTAGCTCTTTCGCGCCTGGCAAGCGCGTTGCACATACGGGTTATGATTGCCTTGCACCTTCGCGATGCGTTCATCGCGCTCGCACTCCCAGTCGGTAACCGGATACATCTTGTTCCATGCGTTGAACAGCTGCGTTTGCTGGCGAGAGAGTGTCAGGTTGTATTGGTCGCGCATATAGAAGTAGGTGCGCGCAATGGCACCGCGTGCACGCGCTGGTGGTTCGGCAGCTTTTTCTTTGAAATCGACCTTCATGGCGCATTGACCGTACTGGCCTTCGCCGCCATTCCACTGGCTGTACATAAAGTTGCCGCGATCGCCATTCACCTCACCGACTGACGGCTGCAGGTTATGCATATCGCTTTCCATCTTGCGATAGACCGGATCTTTAGCGCAGTTTTTACGTCCACCGTCCTGCCAGCACTGGCGCTGGTGACCGAACTGCCAGGCGGGAACGACGTGTTCCCACTCTACGCGGCTGGCTCGGTTTTCATTTTTGCGCACCTGATAGCCGCACGATTGCAGATCAACAACGCCTTTTTTGCCCTGCCAGTTAATTTTACATCCGCAATAAAACGTACCGGGCGCGTCAGCGTGGACTTTTACCGCCGCGGCTTTCGCCTGAGAAAAACTATTGATACCTTCGGCCAACGCCGGGCCGGAAAATGCTGCGCTCAGTACCACCGCAGCAATAGACAAATAACGGTACATCACTTACTCCGTGTTAAAACGAGCCAGCAACGTAGCGAAAGTTGTTTTGGTATGCAATCAGCCAGATCAGGAAAGTTCCTGATAGTTCAGATGGTTATTTTGCGACCAGTTGTTCGCCGCAGTGAACACAGCGATAGACGGCTTCGCCACGAACTACGCGATTATGGCGGCGTACGGTAAGCTGATGCTCCTGGCACTTGCAGCGGTAGGGGAAGGTGTTGCGACGCACGGATTGCAGTTCGAACTGATGCGTACGACGGGCGGGAACACCCAGCACGTTTTCCATCATCCACTTCCACTCTTTGCCATGTGGTGCTACGCGCCCGAAATGTTTCCATACCAGCAAATGTGCCAGTTCGTGCGGCACCACTTCTTCAATAAAGGCTTCACTGTTTTCCAACAGCAAAACGGGATTGAGGCGGATTTTATAGCTTTCCAGCCAGGCTGTTCCGGCGGAGGTGCCGCGCTGGGTATAAGAGAGTTTTGGCTCCGGGTAGTTACGCCCCAATTTCAGGTTAGCCTGGGCGAGTTTTTCCCGCAGGCGACGCATAACGGCCTGTTGGATGGCGATAGGGAGACGGGATGTTTTCATAGCGGCAGAGGATAGAGCGAAGAAAAGATGACTGCAAGAGGTGGCTTCCTCCGCGATGGGAGGAAGCTTGGGGAGATTAATCGTGAGCGCCTATTTCGCGCAGTTTACGACCTTTCATCAGATTACGTTCAATATGTTCCAGCGAAACGTGTTTGGTTTCCGGTACCAGCCACAATGTCAGCAGGATAAACAGTACGTTCAGAGCCGCATACACCCAGAAGGTGTTGGCGTTACCCAGTGTGTTGAGCATGGTCAGGAACGTTGCGCCAACGATCATGTTGGCAATCCAGTTGGTGGCGGTGGAGCAGGTGATGCCAAAATCGCGGCCTTTCAGCGGCTGAATTTCGGAGCACAGTACCCAAATCAGCGGACCGGCACTCATGGCAAAACCGACAATAAACATCAGCAGCATGGCGATGGCGAAATACTGCGCTGACGGAGAGTGAATACCGATATGCATCATTGTACCGAGTACGCCCATGCCAGCAGCCATCACCAGGAAGCCCAGCGTTAGCGTTGGTTTACGTCCCCAGCGGTCAACAAGGCCGATTGCGATAAAGGTGGCAAGTACGTTGGTCAGGCCGACAATCACTGTCCCCCACATTTGCTCGGTAGTGTTGGTATAACCCGCCAGTTCGAAGATTTTCGGCGCGTAATACATGATGACGTTCATCCCGGTGAATTGCTGCATTACCTGTAACAGTACGCCAAGGAACACCGCGCGGCGGAAGTTGCTATTCTCTTTAAACAGCGCCCAGCCACTCTGTTTAACCTGCAAACTTTCACGGATTTCATCCAGTTCGCGTTTCGCTTCCGCGCTGGTGTCACGCAGGCGTAGCAGCACGCGTTCGGCATCAACAAAACGGCGTTTGGCGGCAAACCAACGTGGGCTGTCTGGCAGGAAGAAGACACCAATCAGCAGCAAAATTGCCGGGATGATAATCACACCCAGCATCCAGCGCCATGCACCGGTGTAGCTGAAGGCGGTATCAGAAAGATAAGCACCGAGGATCCCGATAGTGATCATCAACTGATACATCGAGATCATACTGCCACGAATTTTTTCCGGCGCAATTTCAGAGAGGTACAGCGGTGCGGTATAAGAGGCCACACCCACCGCCAGCCCCAGTAGAACGCGGGAAAGAATCAGTACTTCAACGTTTGGCGCAGCCGCAGAGAACAGCGAACCGGCAACAAACAAAATTGCGCCGATCATCAGGCTCTTTTTGCGCCCGAGTTTAAAGGAGAGCCAGCCGCTGCCCACCGCACCGACTGCCGCACCGAACATCATGGAGCTTACGACCCATTCTTGCGTGTGCGAAGTAATCTGGAATTCATCTGCAATAAACGGCAGTGCGCCAGCAATTACACCGATATCCAGGCCAAAGAGTAATCCCGCCAGAGCGGCAAGGAAGCAGACGAAAAACGTCATTGCCTTGTTTGACCGCCCCTGTTTTTTAGCGTCAGGCATGATGCCCTCCAATATGGTTATTTTTTATTGTGAATTAAGATAGGTGAGTATGACGTAAAAAGATGTGAAGCAAATCACATTAGTGTAATCGCTTACACTAACATTTATCTTAGTTATGGTTTAAGTGCATGAAAATAATTGAGTTATATCATCATAGATTAAACGCTGTTATCTGCAATTAAGACTTTACTGAAAAGAAATGTAACAACTGTGAAAACTGAATAATAATATGAAAATATTACAAATATTTGGCTGGTGTTATTGGTGTAATCGGTTTCAGTAGTGATGATAATTTGCGATAAAACGTGTTGAGGAAGAATGATGTTATTGTGCGGGCAGCTTTTTGCCGGATGCGGCGTGAATGCCTATCCACCGCGGTGAGGTAAAAGAAAAAGGCCAGCGCGAGGCTGGCCTTTGAAAGCAGGTGAAGAAAGATTACTTCAGACCGGCAGCATCGCGCAGCAGCTGCGCTTTGTCGGTTTTTCCCACGGGAAATGTTCACGACCAAAGTGACCGTATGCTGCGGTTTCTTTGTAGATCGGGTGCAGCAGATCCAGCATCTGAATCAGACCGTATGGGCGCAGGTCGAAGAACTCACGTACCAGCAGAGTCAGTTGTTCAGAAGGCACTTTCTCAGTACCGAAAGTTTCTACCATGATGGAGGTCGGTTCAGCCACGCCGATTGCGTAGGAAACCTGAATTTCACAACGATCGGCCAGGCCAGCAGCAACGATGTTTTTCGCGACATAACGTGCTGCGTAGGCTGCGGAACGGTCCACTTTTGATGGATCTTTACCAGAGAATGCTCCGCCACCGTGACGTGCCATGCCGCCGTAGGTATCAACGATAATTTTACGACCAGTCAGACCGCAGTCACCCATCGGGCCACCGATAACAAAACGACCGGTCGGGTTGATGAAGAATGTGGTGGCAGAAGTCAGCCATTCAGCGGGCAGAATTGGCTTGATGATCTCTTCCATTACCGCTTCTTGCAGCGATTTCTGGTCGATCTCTTCAGAGTGCTGAGTGGAAAGCACGACAGCATCAATACCAACGATTTTGCCGTCGTCATACTGGAAAGTCACCTGGCTTTTCGCGTCCGGGCGCAGCCACGGCAGAGTGCCGTTTTTACGCACTTCAGCCTGACGCTGTACCAGACGGTGTGCATAGGTGATAGGTGCTGGCATCAGCACGTCGGTTTCATTAGTTGCGTAGCCAAACATCAGACCTTGGTCACCCGCGCCCTGTTCCAGCGGATCGGCACGGTCAACGCCCTGGTTGATGTCAGGAGACTGTTTGCCGATAGCGCTCAGAACCGCACAGGAGTTAGCGTCAAAGCCCATGTCGGAATGCACATAGCCAATTTCGCGAACGGTGTTACGGGTGATCTCTTCGATGTCTACCCAGGCGCTGGTGGTGATTTCGCCGCCAACTAAAACCATGCCGGTTTTTACGTAGGTTTCGCAAGCAACGCGTGCTTTCGGATCCTGTTCGAGGATCGCGTCTAAAACGGCATCAGAGATTTGGTCAGCAATTTTGTCAGGATGCCCTTCAGAGACGGACTCGGACGTAAAAAGGTGTTTTGCCATATTTAATATCACCTAAAGAGAATTTGGTTAGCTCAAACTGTTGTGTGGATTTTCTGTGGTAGCGGATCCTACCACGACTCTGCAGGTTAAAAACACTGGCAGTCTGAGTGTTAATCGGTATGGATGGATTAACATCTGGATGGCTATTTTAGGTCAATTCTTCACCCGATTTCCACTTTTTTTTGAATCGTGTCTCATTCTGTTAAAAACGTGGCTGGAAATTTTTCCTGACAATGCCGGCATTCTGCGTATTTATATTTTGCAATTTTCTGCCATTGTGGGGTATAAAACGCAGCGCGCGGCTTAAATAAAAAGCACACGACGTTTCTTTCGTGTTGCCACTTCCAGCCGGGTTGAAATCAGAGTTTTGGCTTGTGGGTTCGTCTTAACAGGCGGCCGTGGAGGTGATACGAAATAATGAACCGTAGTCTGCTGCTTAACCTGTCTCACCGTTCTGGTGAAGATTCGTTCCCCGCACTCTGCATCTCTGCTTTGCATACCTGCCGATGTTATACCCATCTCGGCGCTTCTCAGGATTCAAGAGCTGGTTACAGTTACTGAGGACTGAACAAGGGCGCTCTTGTAAAAACAAGAGTTTTCTCGTGGTTTCGCCGAACTGTCACACTTACGTTCGGTTATGTGCTTAATAATGTTATGAAAAAGAAACCGGTTGCGCAGTTGGAGCGTCAGCATTCACTGCTGGAAAATCCATGTGCTTATGGGTTGTTATCGCAGTTCCAGGCTGCGATAGTCGTTAACTGTTTTACACTTAATAAAATAATTTGAGGTTCGCTATGTCTGACGACATGTCTATGGGTTTGCCTTCGTCAGCGGGCGAACACGGTGTACTACGCTCCATGCAGGAGGTTGCAATGAGCTCCCAGGAAGCCAGCAAGATGCTGCGTACTTACAATATTGCCTGGTGGGGCAATAACTACTATGACGTTAACGAGCTGGGCCACATCAGCGTGTGCCCGGACCCGGACGTCCCGGAAGCTCGCGTCGATCTCGCGCAGTTAGTGAAAACTCGTGAAGCACAGGGTCAGCGTCTGCCTGCACTGTTCTGTTTCCCACAGATCCTGCAGCACCGTTTGCGTTCCATTAACGCCGCGTTCAAACGTGCGAGGGAATCCTACGGCTATAACGGCGATTACTTCCTTGTTTATCCGATCAAAGTTAACCAGCACCGCCGCGTGATTGAGTCCCTGATTCATTCGGGCGAACCGCTGGGTCTGGAAGCCGGTTCCAAAGCCGAGTTGATGGCAGTGCTGGCACATGCTGGCATGACCCGTAGCGTCATCGTCTGCAACGGTTATAAAGACCGCGAATATATCCGCCTGGCATTAATTGGCGAGAAGATGGGGCACAAGGTCTATCTGGTCATTGAGAAGATGTCAGAAATCGCCATTGTGCTGGATGAAGCAGAACGTCTGAATGTCGTTCCTCGTCTGGGCGTGCGTGCACGTCTGGCTTCGCAGGGCTCGGGTAAATGGCAGTCTTCCGGCGGGGAAAAATCGAAGTTCGGCCTGGCTGCGACTCAGGTACTGCAACTGGTTGAAACGCT
This sequence comes from Shigella sp. FC1661, assembly GCF_001712525.1. Taxonomy (NCBI): domain Bacteria; kingdom Pseudomonadati; phylum Pseudomonadota; class Gammaproteobacteria; order Enterobacterales; family Enterobacteriaceae; genus Shigella; species Shigella sp. FC1661. The sequence continues at coordinate 8,371 of NZ_MDGW01000188.1, read as the reverse complement.
GCGTGAAGCTGGGCGTCTCGACAGCCTGCAACTACTGCACTTCCACCTCGGTTCGCAGATGGCGAATATTCGCGATATCGCCACGGGCGTTCGTGAATCCGCGCGTTTCTATGTGGAACTGCACAAGCTGGGCGTCAATATTCAGTGCTTCGACGTCGGCGGCGGTCTGGGCGTGGACTATGAAGGCACCCGTTCGCAGTCTGACTGCTCCGTAAACTACGGCCTCAATGAATATGCCAACAACATCATCTGGGCGATTGGTGATGCGTGTGAAGAAAACGGTCTGCCGCATCCGACGGTAATCACCGAATCGGGTCGTGCGGTGACTGCGCATCACACCGTGCTGGTGTCTAATATCATCGGCGTGGAACGTAACGAATACACGGTGCCGACCGCGCCTGCAGAAGATGCGCCGCGCGCGCTGCAAAGCATGTGGGAAACCTGGCAGGAGATGCACGAACCGGGAACTCGCCGTTCTCTGCGTGAATGGTTACACGACAGTCAGATGGATCTGCACGACATTCATATCGGCTACTCTTCCGGCACCTTTAGCCTGCAAGAACGTGCATGGGCAGAACAACTCTATCTGAGCATGTGCCATGAAGTGCAGAAGCAACTGGATCCGCAAAACCGTGCGCATCGTCCGATAATCGACGAACTGCAGGAACGTATGGCGGACAAAATGTACGTCAATTTCTCGCTGTTCCAGTCAATGCCGGACGCATGGGGGATCGACCAGTTGTTCCCGGTTCTGCCGCTGGAAGGGCTGGATCAAGTGCCGGAACGTCGCGCTGTGCTGCTGGATATTACCTGTGACTCTGACGGTGCTATCGACCACTATATTGATGGTGATGGTATTGCCACGACAATGCCAATGCCGGAGTACGATCCAGAGAATCCGCCGATGCTCGGTTTCTTTATGGTCGGCGCATATCAGGAGATCCTCGGCAACATGCACAACCTGTTCGGTGATACCGAAGCGGTTGACGTGTTCGTCTTCCCTGACGGTAGTGTAGAAGTGGAACTGTCTGACGAAGGCGATACCGTTGCGGATATGCTGCAATATGTGCAGCTCGATCCGAAAACGCTGTTAACTCAGTTCCGCGATCAAGTGAAGAAAACCGATCTTGATGCTGAACTGCAACAACAGTTCCTTGAAGAGTTCGAGGCAGGTTTGTACGGTTATACTTATCTGGAAGATGAGTAAGTCCGTATTACTTGAATCCGCTTAATTTAGCGGTGATAATCCGCCACAATTTATTGTGACAAATCCAACCCTTCCTCGTCGGGCCTAACGACGCGGAAGGGTTTTTTTATATCGACTTTGTAATAGGAGTCCATCCATGAGCACCTTAGGTAATCAATACGATAACTCACTGGTTTCCAACGCCTTTGGTTTTTTACGCCTGCCGATGAACTTCCAGCCGTATGACAGCGATGCTGACTGGGTGATTACTGGTGTGCCGTTCGATATGGCCACTTCTGGTCGTGCGGGGGGACGCCACGGTCCGGCAGCGATCCGTCAGGTTTCGACGAATCTTGCCTGGGAACACAATCGCTTCCCGTGGAATTTCGACATGCGTGAGCGCCTGAACGTCGTGGACTGCGGCGATCTGGTATATGCCTTTGGCGATGCCCGTGAGATGAGCGAAAAACTGCAGGCACACGCCGAGAAGCTGCTGGCTGCCGGTAAGCGTATGCTCTCTTTCGGTGGTGACCACTTTGTTACGCTGCCGCTGCTGCGTGCTCATGCGAAGCATTTCGGCAAAATGGCGCTGGTACACTTTGACGCCCACACCGATACCTACGCGAACGGTTGTGAATTTGACCACGGCACCATGTTCTATACCGCGCCGAAAGAAGGTCTGATCGACCCGAATCATTCCGTGCAGATTGGTATTCGTACCGAGTTTGATAAAGACAACGGTTTTACCGTGCTGGACGCCTGCCAGGTGAACGATCGCAGCGTGGATGACGTTATCGCCCAAGTGAAACAGATTGTGGGTGATATGCCGGTTTACCTGACCTTTGATATCGACTGCCTGGATCCTGCTTTCGCGCCGGGAACCGGTACGCCAGTGATTGGCGGCCTGACCTCCGATCGCGCCATTAAACTGGTACGCGGCCTGAAAGATCTCAACATTGTTGGGATGGACGTAGTGGAAGTGGCTCCGGCATACGATCAGTCGGAAATCACCGCTCTGGCTGCGGCGACGCTGGCGCTGGAGATGCTGTATATTCAGGCGGCGAAAAAGGGCGAGTAAGCACCAGATGCGATGCGCACGGGTAAAACGTGCCATTAATGTCGATGCGGCGTGAACGCCTTATCCGACCTACGTTCGGCACCCGTAGGCCGGATAAGATGCGCCAGCATCGCATCCGGCAATGCGCACAAGGTAACAAATGTGCCATTAATGTCAGATGCGGCGTGAACGCCTTATCTGACCTACGTTCGACACCACCAGGCTTTACTTAATCCCATCCGCGCTCATGCGATCGCGAATATGCTGGGCGCGTTCGGCGGATGCCGGATGGTCGTCAAACATTGAGCTTTGGCGGCCTTCTTCCAGTTTCGCCAGTTTTTCAAAGCTGGTGGCAAGACCTGCCGGGCTGATGCCGCGTTGGCGCAGAAGATCGTAAGAATAATCATCGGCTTCTGCTTCCTGGCGCTGGGAGAATTGCGAATTGACTAATTTCTCGCCCAGATCACCAAGTTGTGATTGAGATAAACTGCCGACAATCCCGCCCGCAGAGGCCGCAGCTACTCGCACGGCATTTGTACCAAGCGCCACCTGCATCCCTTTCTTCACATGGCCTAACGCCACGTGCCCCATCTCGTGACCGATCACCGCTTCGACTTCGTTATCCGTCATCATATCCATCAGCCCGCTATAGACGCGGATACAGCCGTTAGCCATTGCAAAGGCGTTCACATCCTTCGCCATATACACTTTGTAATTCACCGGCTGACCGTTGATATTGTTGCCTAGCGCATTGGCAATAGTTGTCAGACGTTTAGCGTATTCGCTATTGGCTGGCGCAATCGTCGCCTTGCTGTCCATCTCCTGACATGCCTGATCGCTCAGGGTTTTCACCTGCGCATCACTCAAACTGTAAGCCTGAAAAGCTTCCGCTCCTGATGAGAGCAGTCCGTTGGAGTCCATATTCTGGCAACCAGTCAGTACCGTTGCCACGCTCATTGCTACCAATAAGGCGCGAATTTTCATGTTTTCTCTTCCGCACAAGGTCAGGATTATTCTAAAAATGCGCCGTTTGCAGGTGAATCGACGCTCAGTCTCAGTATAAGGAAAAGCGCAGCGGACGGGCGAGTAGATTGCGCAACATGCGAGCATGATCCAGAGATTTCTGAAGCGGCAAAAGGATGTTCCATGTACATGACGCGCGGCTTGCGGTAAATTGTTGGCAAATTTTCCGGCGTAGCCCAAAACGCGCTGTCGTCAAGTCGTTAAGGGCGTGCCCTTCATCATCCGATCTGGAGTCAAAATGTCCTCACGTAAAGAGCTTGCCAATGCTATTCGTGCGCTGAGCATGGACGCAGTACAGAAAGCCAAATCCGGTCACCCGGGTGCCCCTATGGGTATGGCTGACATTGCCGAAGTCCTGTGGCGTGATTTCCTGAAACACAACCCGCAGAATCCGTCCTGGGCTGACCGTGACCGCTTCGTGCTGTCCAACGGCCACGGCTCCATGCTGATCTACAGCCTGCTGCACCTCACCGGTTACGATCTGCCGATGGAAGAACTGAAAAACTTCCGTCAGCTGCACTCTAAAACTCCGGGCCACCCGGAAGTGGGTTACACCGCTGGTGTGGAAACCACCACCGGTCCGCTGGGTCAGGGTATTGCCAACGCAGTCGGTATGGCGATTGCAGAAAAAACGCTGGCGGCGCAGTTTAACCGTCCGGGCCACGACATTGTCGACCACTACACCTACGCCTTCATGGGCGACGGCTGCATGATGGAAGGCATCTCCCACGAAGTTTGCTCTCTGGCGGGTACGCTGAAGCTGGGTAAACTGATTGCGTTCTACGATGACAACGGTATCTCTATTGATGGTCACGTTGAAGGCTGGTTCACCGACGACACCGCAATGCGTTTCGAAGCTTACGGCTGGCACGTTATTCGCGACATCGACGGTCATGACGCGGCATCCATCAAACGCGCAGTAGAAGAAGCGCGCGCAGTGACTGACAAACCGTCCCTGCTGATGTGCAAAACCATCATCGGTTTCGGTTCCCCGAACAAAGCCGGTACTCACGACTCCCACGGTGCGCCGCTGGGCGACGCTGAAATTGCCCTGACCCGCGAACAGCTGGGCTGGAAATATGCACCGTTCGAAATCCCGTCTGAAATCTATGCTCAGTGGGATGCGAAAGAAGCAGGCCAGGCGAAAGAATCCGCATGGAACGAGAAATTCGCTGCTTACGCGAAAGCTTATCCGCAGGAAGCCGCTGAATTTACCCGCCGTATGAAAGGCGAAATGCCGTCTGACTTCGACGCGAAAGCAAAAGAGTTCATTGCTAAACTGCAGGCTAACCCGGCGAAAATCGCCAGCCGTAAAGCGTCTCAGAATGCTATCGAAACTTTCGGTCCGCTGTTGCCGGAATTCCTCGGCGGTTCTGCTGACCTGGCACCGTCTAACCTGACCCTGTGGTCTGGTTCTAAAGCAATCAACGAAGATGCTGCGGGTAACTACATCCACTACGGTGTTCGCGAGTTCGGTATGACCGCGATTGCTAACGGTATCTCCCTGCACGGTGGTTTCCTGCCGTACACCTCCACCTTCCTGATGTTCGTGGAATACGCACGTAACGCCGTACGTATGGCTGCGCTGATGAAACAGCGTCAGGTGATGGTTTACACCCACGACTCCATCGGTCTGGGCGAAGATGGCCCGACTCACCAGCCGGTAGAGCAGGTCGCTTCTCTGCGCGTAACCCCGAACATGTCTACATGGCGTCCGTGTGACCAGGTTGAATCCGCGGTCGCGTGGAAATACGGTGTTGAGCGTCAGGACGGCCCGACCGCACTGATCCTCTCCCGTCAGAACCTGGCGCAGCAGGAACGAACTGAAGAGCAACTGGCAAACATCGCGCGCGGTGGTTATGTGCTGAAAGACTGCGCCGGTCAGCCGGAACTGATTTTCATCGCTACCGGTTCAGAAGTTGAACTGGCTGTTGCTGCCTACGAAAAACTGACTGCCGAAGGCGTGAAAGCGCGCGTGGTGTCCATGCCGTCTACCGACGCATTTGACAAGCAGGATGCTGCTTACCGTGAATCCGTACTGCCGAAAGCGGTTACTGCACGCGTTGCGGTAGAAGCGGGTATTGCTGACTACTGGTACAAGTATGTTGGCCTGAATGGCGCTATCATCGGTATGACCACCTTCGGTGAGTCAGCTCCGGCAGAGTTGCTGTTCAAAGAGTTCGGCTTCACCGTCGACAACGTCGTTGCGAAAGCAAAAGAACTGCTGTAATTAGCATTTCGGGTAAAAAGGTCGCTTCGGCGACCTTTTTTATTACCTTGATATGTCCGTTTGCGGACAAGCAATAGATAAAGCGTGTTGCAGATCACAAATATTTATATGCAATAAATATCAATTATGTAATATGCATCACGATATGCGTATTGACATTTGTTGTTATATCTATAACTCAATGTTATATAAGAAATTAATAATTCACTGTTTTCAAAACACCGGTTTCCCTGCTCAATTGCTTTCATTAAACCGCACGAGTATTTTATTTTTACCGCCGGACGGTACCCTAAAAATAAAATAAGGATAATTTATGCGGCTTAGTGACTATTTTCCAGAATCATCAATCTCAGTTATACATTCAGCAAAAGATTGGCAGGAAGCTATCGATTTCTCGATGGTATCATTGCTGGATAAAAACTATATCAGCGAGAATTACATTCAGGCAATTAAAGATTCCACCATTAACAATGGCCCTTATTATATTCTCGCACCAGGCGTGGCAATGCCTCATGCGCGACCGGAATGTGGGGCGCTTAAAACCGGGATGTCTTTGACATTACTTGAACAAGGTGTTTATTTTCCGGGGAATGACGAACCAATTAAATTACTCATCGGACTCTCTGCTGCCGATGCCGATTCGCACATTGGCGCTATTCAGGCGTTAAGTGAATTACTGTGCGAAGAAGAAATACTCGAACAACTCTTAACAGCATCACCAGAAAAACAATTAGCGGACATTATCAGCCGCGGATAATTACTCTCTCCTCTACAGGATAATATTATGGAAAACAAGTCTGCTCGTGCAAAGGTCCAGGCTTTTGGGGGCTTTTTGACTGCAATGGTCATCCCCAATATTGGTGCTTTTATTGCCTGGGGTTTTATTACTGCGTTATTTATTCCCACCGGTTGGCTGCCTAACGAACATTTCGCCAAAATTGTCGGCCCGATGATTACCTATTTATTGCCCGTGATGATTGGTTCTACAGGTGGTCATCTGGTCGGCGGTAAACGCGGGGCGGTCATGGGCGGAATAGGTACTATTGGTGTGATCGTTGGCGCAGAGATCCCGATGTTCCTTGGCTCAATGATCATGGGGCCGCTCGGTGGGTTGGTCATAAAATATGTCGATAAGGCACTGGAAAAACGCATACCTGCCGGTTTTGAGATGGTTATCAATAACTTCTCATTAGGTATCGCGGGGATGCTCCTTTGTCTGCTGGGTTTTGAAGTGATCGGCCCGGCGGTGTTAATTGCCAATACTTTCGTCAAAGAGTGTATCGAGGCGCTGGTACATGCGGGTTATCTGCCTCTGCTGTCAGTCATCAATGAACCGGCGAAAGTGCTTTTCCTTAATAATGCGATCGATCAGGGCGTCTATTATCCGCTGGGAATGCAACAGGCTTCGGTTAACGGTAAATCCATCTTCTTTATGGTGGCCTCTAACCCAGGTCCGGGCCTGGGGCTGCTGCTGGCGTTTACCTTGTTTGGTAAAGGGATGAGTAAACGTTCTGCGCCCGGGGCGATGATTATTCACTTCCTCGGTGGGATCCACGAACTGTATTTCCCATATGTGCTGATGAAGCCGCTGACTATTATTGCCATGATTGCGGGCGGTATGTCTGGTACCTGGATGTTTAACTTACTGGACGGTGGTCTGGTGGCTGGCCCAAGTCCGGGGTCTATCTTTGCTTACCTGGCACTGACGCCGAAAGGCTCGTTCCTGGCGACAATTGCCGGTGTTACGGTAGGTACCCTGGTGTCCTTTGCTATTACTTCGCTGATACTGAAGATGGAAAAAACGGTGGAAACGGAGAGCGAAGATGAGTTTGCTCAGTCAGCCAATGCGGTTAAGGCGATGAAACAAGAGGGTGCATTCTCGTTAAGCAGGGTTAAGCGTATCGCCTTTGTTTGCGATGCGGGGATGGGCTCCAGTGCGATGGGCGCGACCACCTTCCGTAAACGCCTGGAAAAAGCGGGGCTGGCAATAGAAGTAAAACATTACGCGATAGAAAACGTGCCTGCGGATGCCGATATCGTCGTCACTCACGCCAGTCTGGAAGGGCGCGTGAAACGTGTGACGGATAAACCGCTGATATTGATTAATAACTATATTGGCGATCCAAAACTCGACACTTTATTTAATCAATTAACCGCCGAACATAAACACTGATTACAGAGGTAAAAATGAAAACCAAAGTTGCTGCTATTTATGGCAAGCGGGATGTCCGTCTGCGCGAATTTGAACTGCCAGAAATTACCGATAATGAACTGTTAGTGAGTGTAATTTCTGACAGCGTCTGTTTATCGACCTGGAAAGCGGCGTTACTCGGTAGTGAACATAAACGCGTACCCGACGATTTAGAAAATCATCCGGTCATTACCGGGCATGAATGTGCCGGGGTTATTGTCGAAGTGGGTAAAAATCTCACTGGCAAATATAAAAAAGGCCAGCGTTTTGTATTGCAACCGGCGATGGGGTTACCAAGCGGATATTCAGCAGGCTACAGCTACGAATATTTTGGCGGTAACGCCACCTAGGTAATGCTGCCAACTTACTGATTTAGTGTATGATGGTGATTTTAAGGTGCTTGCGTGGCTTCCATTTCCATCAGATGTCCTTCCTGCTCCGCTACTGAAGGCGTGGTGCGTAACGGCAAAAGCACTGCCGGACATCAGCGCTATCTCTGCTCTCATTGCCGTAAAACATGGCAACTACAGTTCACTTACACCGCCTCTCAGCCCGGTACGCACCAGAAATCATTGATATGGCCATGAATGGCGTCGGATGTCGCGCCAGTGCACGCATTATGGGCGTTGGCCTCAACACGGTTTTACGTCACTTAAAAAACTCAGGCCGCAGTCGGTAACCTCG
>NZ_MDGW01000176.1:0-4426 GCF_001712525.1 Shigella sp. FC1661 | reverse complement strand
TTTACGCGTATGACAGGCTCCGGAAGACGGTTGTTGCGCACGTATTCGGTGAACGCACTATGGCGACGCTGGGGCGTCTTATGAGCTTGCTGTCACCCTTTGACGTGGTGATATGGATGACGGATGGCTGGCCACTGTATGAATCCCGCCTGAAGGGAAAGCTGCACGTAATCAGCAAGCGATATACGCAGCGAATTGAGCGGCATAACCTGAATCTGAGGCAGCACCTGGCACGGCTGGGACGGAAGTCGCTGTCGTTCTCAAAATCGGTGGAGCTGCATGACAAAGTCATCGGGCATTATCTGAACATAAAACACTATCAATAAGTTGGAGTCATTACCCCCTCCTGTAACTGTAGTTATGTACAGGTGTTATTTTTATCTGTATGGATAACCAGTGTCAATTCCTGATATTGTTTATGGGGCATCAATGGGGCATGTATGGGACACTTTTTATCGGCGAAATTCGTCGAAGTTCGTCGACATGGTAAACGAATCATCTATCCAACCCTTGAAAAACGGCGCTCCTGGACGATCTTCGTCGATTTTTAAAAATGTTGCGTCACGCGCGTAACGTGACAGGGTTAATATCACAAAGCAACGCCACTTCACCAATTGTGTAAAGCGCCATCGTCTCACCCTTGCTCGCGAGGTCCCGGTTTAACTTTAGACGCAGTTTTGCGAACCAGGTAGTTTTGCCCGTTTTTTGTGCATTTATAGGGTGATTTTATTTTTGCCAGGCGATTTTGAGTGATTGTACTCACGAATTCTCATTTTTCTGCAAGAGTTCAAAGAAAGTTAAACGCAGGCAATATATGTTACGCGTTTTAAAGGGAAGTGTGGTTTGCGGGTATGTACGATTTTAATCTGGTGTTGCTGCTGCTTCAGCAGATGTGCGTTTTTTTAGTCATTGCATGGTTAATGAGTAAAACGCCATTATTCATACCGTTAATGCAGGTCACGGTTCGTCTGCCGCATAAATTTCTCTGCTACATCGTCTTTTCCATCTTCTGCATCATGGGCACCTGGTTTGGGTTGCACATTGACGATTCTATTGCCAATACCCGTGCGATAGGCGCGGTCATGGGCGGCTTACTCGGCGGTCCGGTCGTCGGTGGGCTGGTTGGCCTGACCGGCGGGTTACATCGATATTCGATGGGGGGCATGACCGCGCTAAGTTGCATGATCTCGACCATCGTTGAAGGATTGCTCGGCGGCCTGGTACACAGCATCCTGATCCGTCGCGGGCGCACTGATAAAGTCTTTAACCCCATTACCGCCGGTGCCGTCACGTTCGTCGCTGAAATGGTGCAAATGTTGATCATCCTGGCGATCGCCCGACCTTATGAAGATGCGGTGCGTCTGGTGAGTAATATTGCTGCGCCAATGATGGTCACCAATACCGTCGGCGCGGCGCTGTTTATGCGTATATTGCTAGATAAACGCGCGATGTTTGAAAAATACACTTCGGCTTTTTCTGCCACTGCGCTGAAAGTGGCTGCCTCGACGGAAGGCATTTTGCGCCAGGGGTTTAACGAAGTGAACAGCATGAAAGTGGCACAGGTGCTGTATCAGGAGCTGGATATTGGTGCAGTCGCGATTACCGATCGAGAGAAATTGCTGGCCTTTACCGGAATTGGTGACGACCACCATATACCCGGCAAACCAATATCTTCGACTTACACCTTAAAAGCGATTGAAACCGGTGAAGTGGTCTACGCTGATGGCAACGAAGTACCTTATCGTTGCTCTTTGCATCCGCAATGCAAACTGGGGTCGACGCTGGTAATTCCGTTGCGTGGTGAAAATCAGCGGGTGATGGGCACCATCAAATTGTATGAAGCCAAAAACCGTTTATTCAGTTCAATCAACCGCACGCTGGGCGAGGGGATTGCGCAACTGCTTTCGGCGCAGATCCTCGCCGGGCAATATGAGCGGCAAAAAGCGATGCTCACCCAGTCAGAGATCAAACTGCTTCACGCCCAGGTGAACCCCCATTTTTTGTTTAATGCGCTTAACACCATTAAAGCGGTGAGCCGTCGCGACAGCGAACAGGCCAGCCAGCTGGTGCAGTATCTTTCCACTTTTTTCCGCAAAAACTTAAAGCGGCCTTCGGAGTTTGTTACTCTCGCCGACGAAATTGAACATGTGAACGCTTATCTGCAAATTGAAAAGGCGCGCTTCCAGTCGCGGTTGCAGGTCAACATTGCTATTCCGCAAGAATTATCCCAGCAGCAATTGCCCGCGTTTACCCTGCAACCGATAGTGGAAAACGCCATTAAACATGGGACATCACAACTGCTGGATACAGGGCGAGTGGCAATCAGCGCCCGACGTGAGGGGCAACATTTGATGCTGGAGATCGAAGACAATGCCGGTTTGTATCAACCGGTAACCAATGCCAGTGGGCTGGGGATGAATCTGGTGGATAAGCGTTTACGTGAACGGTTTGGCGATGACTATGGGATAAGCGTCGCCTGTGAGCCTGATAGTTACACCCGAATAACGTTACGACTACCATGGAGGGACGAGGCATGATTAAAGTCTTAATTGTCGATGATGAACCGTTAGCACGGGAGAACCTGCGCGTATTTTTGCAGGAGCAGAGCGATATTGAAATCGTTGGTGAGTGTTCAAACGCCGTGGAAGGGATCGGCGCGGTGCATAAACTGCGCCCGGATGTGCTGTTTCTCGATATCCAGATGCCGCGCATCAGTGGTCTGGAAATGGTGGGGATGCTCGACCCGGAACATCGTCCGTATATTGTTTTTCTCACCGCGTTTGACGAATACGCCATTAAAGCCTTTGAAGAACACGCCTTTGATTATCTGCTGAAGCCAATTGATGAAGAGCGACTGGAGAAAACGCTGGCGCGTTTGCGGCAGGAACGCAGCAAGCAGGATGTTTCGCTGTTACCAGAAAATCAACAGGCGCTGAAATTTATCCCTTGTACTGGGCATAGTCGGATTTATTTGCTGCAAATGAAAGATGTGGCATTTGTCAGCAGTCGGATGAGCGGTATCTACGTTACCAGCCACGAAGGGAAAGAGGGCTTTACCGAATTGACATTACGTACCCTGGAAAGTCGTACACCACTACTGCGCTGCCATCGTCAGTATCTGGTTAACCTCGCGCATTTACAGGAGATTCGTCTGGAAGATAACGGCCAGGCCGAGTTGATTTTGCGTAATGGCTTAACCGTGCCGGTCAGCCGCCGTTATCTGAAAACCTTAAAAGAGGCGATTGGCCTGTAAAAGACTGCTAAAATGGCTTTTTGCCTCATCAACACCTGAAGGCCTCATGCTAAGTAACGATATTCTGCGCAGCGTGCGCTACATTTTGAAAGCCAATAATAATGACCTGGTGCGTATTCTGGCGCTGGGTAATGTCGAAGCCACCGCGGAACAGATCGCCGTCTGGCTACGTAAAGAAGACGAAGAGGGTTTTCAGCGTTGTCCGGACATTGTTTTGTCGTCATTCCTCAATGGCCTGATTTATGAAAAACGCGGCAAGGATGAGTCTGCTCCGGCACTGGAGCCGGAACGTCGCATTAATAACAACATCGTGCTAAAAAAATTACGCATCGCGTTTTCGCTGAAAACCGATGACATTCTGGCGATCCTCACCGAACAGCAGTTCCGCGTTTCGATGCCGGAAATTACGGCGATGATGCGTGCACCGGATCATAAAAACTTCCGCGAATGCGGCGATCAATTTTTACGTTATTTTCTGCGTGGACTGGCAGCGCGCCAGCATGTGAAGAAAAGCTAAGACGGGTATGGCGGCCATGCGAAACATGGCCGCCGACAGATTATTTCACTTCTTTAAAACCAGCGGCTTTCATCACCAGTTCCATTTGCGCCATAGTGATACCTTTTTTGGTATCTTCAGCAGAAACGTTGATTCCTGAAATACCCTGCAGGGCTTTAAAATCCACTTTTTCCATATCGATAGTCACGTTTTCCTGCGCGTAGGTATCGGTATAGGTTAATTTTTCTTCAACACCCGCGATGTTTTTGTATTTGGCGCTTAACGGCTCAAGTGTCTTGGCAGCGTCTTCTTTGGTGGTTGCACCAATAGAGGCAAGGTAATGACTCCAACTTATTGATAGTGTTTTATGTTCAGATAATGCCCGATGACTTTGTCATGCAGCTCCACCGATTTTGAGAACGACAGCGACTTCCGTCCCAGCCGTGCCAGGTGCTGCCTCAGATTCAGGTTATGCCGCTCAATTCGCTGCGTATATCGCTTGCTGATTACGTGCAGCTTTCCCTTCAGGCGGGATTCATACAGTGGCCAGCCATCCGTCATCCATATCACCACGTCAAAGGGTGACAGCAAGCTCATAAGACGCCCCAGCGTCGCCATAGTGCGTTCACCGAATACGTGCGCAACAACCGTCTTCCGGAGCCTGTCATACGCGTAAA
>NZ_MDGW01000175.1:0-4432 GCF_001712525.1 Shigella sp. FC1661 | reverse complement strand
TTTACGCGTATGACAGGCTCCGGAAGACGGTTGTTGCGCACGTATTCGGTGAACGCACTATGGCGACGCTGGGGCGTCTTATGAGCTTGCTGTCACCCTTTGACGTGGTGATATGGATGACGGATGGCTGGCCACTGTATGAATCCCGCCTGAAGGGAAAGCTGCACGTAATCAGCAAGCGATATACGCAGCGAATTGAGCGGCATAACCTGAATCTGAGGCAGCACCTGGCACGGCTGGGACGGAAGTCGCTGTCGTTCTCAAAATCGGTGGAGCTGCATGACAAAGTCATCGGGCATTATCTGAACATAAAACACTATCAATAAGTTGGAGTCATTACCGCATAATTGCCAATCTCAACGTAAATATCATATGTATCGCCGGATGTGTTGATCCAGGCGAAATTAGTTAATCCGACGGCTGTACGCTTCCACAAAGCCCCGGTAATTCCTTTGGGGTTTCCATTGCCTGCTCGTAGAACCAGTTCTGAAATGCCTGCCTGATGTGGGGAACCGACGTTGTAACCAGCGCCACCAATCAATGCGATGTAAACGATGGAACTCGCTTGTGGCATGGTAACCGTAGCCAGTTTGAACCACCCAGCCCCGCCAGAGAAAGACATCGTTACTGAATTTAAAGTACCAATATCTTTCGGCGTTAATGTTATATCCGCAGTCAATGCTTTTCCGTTAACTTTTCGGTTAGATGGCACCCTGCTATTCGCATTGTCATTGGCTGCTTTAACTGCTTTTGGCGTTGCGGCCAGCGATTCACTGGTGCTATCAACAGCACTGCTAAGTTTCACAACACCTTTAGTTGTAAGGCTTGCGTCTTCCATCGCAACTGCACCGGCAATCTCTTCAGCACGATCAGCAGCAGCTTCCGCACGGGTCGCAGCGGATTCAGCAGTAGTTTTGCTCTGAGATGCTGCCGTCGCACTGCCTGCCGCCTCTGTTGCCTTCGTGGATGCCGTCGTGGCGCTGCTCTTCGCTGCTGACGCTTGTCTGGTCGCCTCATCTTTTGAAGCAGACGCCGATGATGCCGATGACGCCGCCGAACTGGCGGACGATGCGGCAGCCGTTTTTGAGGATTCTGCGCTGGTTTCCGACGCTTTCGCGTTCGTTTCGGATGTCTTCGCTGCGGAAGCAGACCTCGCTGCTGCGCTGGCCTGTTCAGTGGCTTCGCCAGCCTTCGTTGTGGCTGTTGAAGCAGACGATGCGGAGCTTTCTGCCGATTTTCCGGCGGCGGTGACACTGGCTGAGGCCTGCCCGGCACTTGTTGACGCTGCACTGGCAGACGACGCAGCCGCTGTTTTTGAGCCTGCCGCAGCTGAGGCACTCTGTTCCGCTGCCGTTTCAGAAGACCTGGCGTTTGTCTCAGACGTTTTTGCCGCCTTCGCAGAATTTGCTGCCGCCGTTGCCGAGGAAGCTGCGCTGCTGGCGCTCGAGGCTGCGTTCGTTTCTGATGATTTTGCCGCCTCTTTTGAAGCCGACGCATCCCGTGCTGAAGTGGCTGCTTCTGACGCTTTCGTGGTCGCGGTGGATGCAGAAGTGGCTGCTGATTGTTGTGACGCTGCCGCATTCGTTTCTGACGTTTTCGCCGCACCGGCACTGGTAGCCGCCGCGCTTTTTGAGGACTCTGCAGCGGCAGCACTTTTTAATGCTTCAGTGGCCTTTGTTGATGCCGTTCCTGCGCTGGAAGACGCTGACTGAGCCGACGACGCGGCCTGTCCGGCTGACGTGCTGGCGGCACGTGCTGAGGCTGCAGCATCGGTTGCATGAGTTGCCGCCTCGCTGGCTGATGCACTGGCATCGCTGGCTGATTTTTTCGCGGCTGCCGTATTCTGTGCAACCGCGGAGGCGTTACGTGACACCTCTTCCACCATCTGCTCAAAGCGGCGCAGTGCCTCCGGTCGGACATCATCCTCCGTCATGGCACCGAGAAAATCATTCAGCGTACCTGGTCTGGAACCTTCATAGACGGTAATGGTCCCGGCATGTGAAGGCGGAAAACCTTCAACCAGCAGGGTGACGCTGTACTGACCATGCTCAACATCCATGCTGTAACGTCCGGCTTCATCCGGATTTTCAGAGGCCACCGTGTTCACCACCACCGTGCTGCTGGTTCGTCTGGCCTTCAGCACAATGGTGCAGTTCTGTACTGGTTTTCCTGTGCCATCTTTAAGCACGCCAGAAATTTTTACTGTCATACTTTTCCACCAATAAAAAAAGCCCGCAGCAGTGACGCCACGGGCTTCAGGACAGTGTAACTTTACGTTTCCTCAAACGCAGTTCACCCCATAAAGTGGATGAACCTGCGTATCATAACAATATTTACAGAAGATAAATCGGCGTCTGTTGTCAGAAACGGTATCCGATACCAACAATAAATGCATCCGTTCGCCAGTCGCCACTACCGGAACCTTCATAAGCAAGGTCAACGGCCACGGATTCGGTCGGGTTAAACTGCACGCCAGCCCCCCACGCCAGAGAGGTATTGCTGTGGCGACCGTCATCACTTCCGGTCAGCACGTCGTGCGTTTTCCCCTTGTTGTCAGTTACGCGGAGATAATCCCCGGAGAAAGTCGACACACGGCTGTAAGCCACACCCGCCATCGCATACGCGCTGAACCATTCATTCACGCGTACAGACGGCCCCGCCATCACGCTGAACCAGCGGTTACGCACGGAATCTTCATGCCAGCGGGTATCGCTGTAGCGCGTTTTTTGCTCATCCTCAGCATTGGCATAACTGAAGGACGTAATCAGCCCCAGCGCGTCCGTAAACTCATAACGGTATTTCACGTTAATCCCGTTCAGATCATCACTACCGGGAACGTTCGTCGAGGCATGGAGATACCCCGCGCTCAGCGTGGACTGATGTTCTGCTGCACTCGCTGGCGTAGCAGCGGCGACCTGCCAGACTACTGCGGACAAAATAACAGCACATAATTTACGCATAATTACCTCTCGCTTTTCTGCAATAAAAAAGGCGCCATTTCTGGCGCCCGTATCTGGGTTATAAAATTCAGCTAATCGTGATGCCTGCAGTGGCTTTCTTCATCACCACAACCAGCAAATCGCTGATACTTGCTGTGGGATACCAGTTATTTACCAGCCATGCTGACACCGAAAACTCCAGTGTCATGTGACCGTGACCGGCAGGCATATCAATAACACCACTGTAAATCAGCGTATTATCCAGCGCGGTACGGTTATAAATTTCAGCACCGTTTTTCCGCACTATCAGACGGCATGAGGAGTAAATATCAGTATGCTCTTTCTCATGTTTAGCGCCGCTGAATGCCACCGCCGGAATAACAATCTGCCGGTCAAACGGCTGATCGTCATAAACCCTGACGGTAATGGTTCCTGATGGCCACCGCTCTGGTGCACGGGAGTCCCGGGGGAAAGCTTTGCCCACTGTTTTAACGAGATCGCCTTCAATCTGGTTCGCGGACAATTTTCCCAGAACCCGACAGTTCTCGTTAATAGTGACGTTGTTGAGCGTCCCGGAGTTCGCATTCACGTTACCGCTGATATCGGCATTTTTCGCCGTCAGCCGCCCGTCCGGTGTCAGGGAAAATGCCGGAGGATTACCGCCGCTGGTAATGGTGGGAGCCGTCAGATATTTCAGGAACACTTCATTCATAAATATCTGATCGCCCTGACCAACAAACATCGGCTTTGTGTTGCCATTCGCAGGATTAATCATCGCAATCCTGTCTGCCGCCAGCAGCACCTGACTCTGCATTCCTGCTGGCGTATTCTCAATACCGGCACCGATACCCGCAATATAAAGGCGTCCGTCCTGCATCTGCTGCAGTTTCACGGCCCACATGCTGTTCAGGTTATTATTTGTATCAACCTGAACTTTCTGTATCTGCTGGATTGCCGCACTCTGATTTTCCAGTTTTTTATTGACGGTCTGCGTGATTTCATTGCTGACATTCGTAATGGACGTCCTGATTTCAGCCAGGTCCGGTGCAAGCTGACCGTTATCAATCTGCGTCCACAGCTCCTGGGCCAGATGTGTTTTCCCGATTTCTCCTTTGAAAAAATCCAGGTAACCTTCCACATCATCGCTCGCCCGACCGACAGCCTCCACGAATGCCGATTTGCCAACAGTATTCACACTGCGGATATAAAAATAATAATCATGGCCCGGTTTGATATTGATACTGGCAGCTATCCAGTACAGCGCCGAGCCAAGATAGCGGGCTGCGGTTTCAACCTGCCTGATATCCGCAATCCGCTTTTCCGAGAACCAGAACTCAAACTGTACCGTCGGGTCATAAACGGCAAGATGTGGCGTTGCGGTTATCTGAAAATAGCCCGGCGTCAGTTCAATGGTGGCGGGTTTTGCTGGCGCGTTAATCCGGAAGGTGGTGGTGGCCGGTTCGCCCTGCTGGCCATAACTGTTAATTGCCCTG